>NZ_SLUN01000011.1 GCF_004340685.1 Hydrogenispora ethanolica
TACGGAATGGTGTTAATCCATTCCCTACTCTTAATTCGAAAAATAACCTCATCCAGTCATTTCTCTTTTTCTACTGTTCAGTTTTCAAGGTTCAGATAAGATTTGCCACTTCTGGTTGTTTGTGCTTGGTGACCCGTGACAAATATGTATTTTAGCACTGGTTCTTCGGTTTGTCAACCGCTTTTTTTGGCTCGCCGTTTGGCGAGTGGACTCTTATCTTAGCATGTCCCGGGCGGTTTGTCAACCTCTTTTTTTCGTTTACCTGCGGATTTGTTTTCCACGGCAGGAATTATCCTATCATGTTTCCCGGCCTTTGTCAATCCGCTTTTTTCGCTTGCCGCGCTTTGGTCTTTCCCGTGGCGCGGATGCTTATCTTATCATGGTCCCGCTTTGGGTTGACAACTACTTTTTCTTCTTTGAGCTGCGGGTTTGGTTGGTTCCGCTTTCTCGGGCGGAAGCTTAGTTTATCATGGAGTGGGGTTTTCGTCAAGGTGTTTTTTACGATTTGCTGTTTCGGTTGGTGAATTAGGTTATTCGGTTACTGAATATGCTGATTTAGTTACTGAATGATGATGTTCGGTTAGTGTATGAGCTGATTTAGTTACTGAATGAGCTTGTTCTGTAACTAAATGAACATATTCAGTAAGTAAATGAACATGTTCTGTTACTGAATGTCCATATTTAGTTACTGAATGAGCTTATTCAGTTACTGAATGGGCTTGCGCGGTTACTGAATATGCTTCTTCGGTTACTGAAGAGAGAGCTTCGCGTTCAAAATGAATCTCTTCGATTGTTCATCATACCGGCCGAGTCATAGTGAAAGAAAGTCATAGTTGTGGGGCATTCGCTCAACTCAGTTAAGCTCAGAATTTAACAGCTAATAAAATACCCCCTTATAAGGTTAAGAGGGTATTCGACCAACTATCTCTCGAGAAAGGAATTTATTTTGAATAAAAGGCATCGACATTCGATTTGGTAACCACGTTGGTTCCAGTATCGACCACTCCGGGCAAGGGATTAATATCCTTGCTCCGCCAGCCGTCGACCGGTTTGACGAGATTATGTTTAATATTATAAAGGAAAGTCATCGACCAATAACCCATGCTCCAGGTTCCTTGAGCGATCGACGCGCTGATAACCCCTTCTTTAATCAGATCCAAGGTTCCTTTATCCGTATCAAAGCTGACGATCTTGACCTTGCCGATGGCATTGGCCTCACGAATTGCGGCCGCCGCACCCACTCCGCCCAACGCATCCGTACAAAAGACGCCTTTTAAATTCGGACGGGCCTGAAGAAAACCGGCAATGACCGTGGCGGCTTTCGTTTGGTCATTATTATCGTTACCCACGGCTACCACCTTCATATTGGGGAAAGATTTGGCCAAGGTATCCACAAAACCGGATTTTCTTTCTTCATGATTTAACTGTCCGGTTACAGTCGAAACCGCCACTTCGCCTTGTCCGCCGAGTAATTTGGCGATATAGCGCGCGGCCGCAGCACCCGCATTATAATTGCTGGTTCCCAGGTAGCAGTAACGGTTACTGTTGGGCGAGTCCGCATCAAAAGTCACTACTGGAATCCCGGCGGCAATCGCCTTATTAATCGGAGCTCTCAATCCGTCGGGATTGGCGCAGGTGATCGCGATGCCCGCCGGTTTTTTGGCAATCACTTGCTCCAAGACCGTGACTTCCTGATTCACATCAGCCTGCGGCGCTCCAGTGTAGATCGCCCGTACTCCAAAAAGCTTGGCCGCATCCTGCATTCCTTTAAAGCAGCCTCGCCAATATTCAATACCGGAGGCAAAGGTAACCATATAATATTCTTCCTTGGGGTTGCCGGCAAATACGTTTTTCGCAGCGGCGGATACGACAGTGGTTGCCAAGACCAGAATCAAGCACACGATTGAGAGCACTTTCTTCATGAAAACCCCTCCATCTTTTTTGAAATAGTTGAGGCATTAGGAATGCAATTCTTCGTGAAAAAATTTATTTCATCCTATATAGCAGCAATTTTTCGTGTTGGTCTGGCCCCATCAATGATTGGAATGTAGAGAGGATCCTTCTTTCACTATTTTTTTGAATAGATTGTCAAACGGCTTCTTGGACCGGTGGGTAAAGAAATCCACCAATACCGCTCCGATCAGGATAGTGCCAGTAATCAGATCTTGCCAATACACAGATACGTTGAGCAGAATAAGCGCATTATTTAATAATGCCAACAAGGCGACGCCGAGTATCGCTCCCATAATCGTCCCTTCGCCGCCCGAAAGGCTGGCGCCGCCGATAACGCAGGCGGCAATGGCTCTCATCTCGGCAGAGCCTCCGGCATTGGGGGCGGCGACGGTAAATCGCGCTAAGGTCAGAATGCCAGCCACCGTGGCTAAGAGGCTTGTCAAAAAGTACACGCCGATCTTTACGCGGGAAACATTAATTCCGGAAAGCGCCGCCGCCTTTTCGCTGCTGCCGACATAGAAAACCTGGCGCAAGGGAGCCGACCGCCGCAAGGCAAAATCCATGAAGAACGCAATCAATAAAAAGACGAGCACCATGACTGGAAAAGCTCCGAGACGGCCGCTTCCCCAAAAAGTAAAGGATTTATCGAGACCGGAAAGGGAGAGTGGCGACCCTTGGGTCAACACGTAGGCTCCGCCGCGGGCGATGCTCATCATGCCCAGTGTGGTAATGAAGGGATTCAACCCAATTTTCCCGATGAAATATCCGTTGATCAAACCGCAGAGCATCCCGGCGGCCAAGGCGATCAAAACCGCCAGCCAAATATTGATGCCCGCCAGATACAAAGCCCCGGCGATCACTCCGCTCAAAGCCATTACCGAACCCACGGAAAGGTCGAATCCTCCCAGCACCAACGCAACCGTCATGCCTACCGCGATGATGCCGTCACAAGACATTCCGACCGCCGTCGTGCTGATGTTGGCGACCGAAAAGAAGTTCGGGGACAAAAAGGATAAAACGACTCCAAAACCGGCAATAATCAACACCAAAGTGAATTCCCGGATGGCAAAAAGTCGTTTTAAAATAACATTACTCGGCCTGTTTCTCCCTGAAACGAAAACGCTATTCTCTATTTCTGTCTTCATTCAACTACCTCCATTGCGCTCGTTGGATACGATGGACCAAGGAAAATGCACAGCATTCAAGAGAAAATGAGTCCGGATTCAGCAGGCGGATTTTGCCGCTCAGACGGCGAGGCTGTCATGGCGGAACGCCGCGTAGCGCATGATGTTTTCTTCGGTAATCGAATCCCCGGTCAACTCGCCATTTATCCTGCCTTCCCGCATTACCAAGACCCGGTCGCACATGCCGATGATCTCGGGCAGCTCCGAGGAGATGAGGACCACTCCGATGCCCTGTTTGCTCAAATCCCGCAATAAGGAGTGGAGCTCCGCCTTGGCTCCGACATCGATGCCGCGGGTCGGCTCATCCATGAATACGACCTTGGGATGGGTGGCCAGCCACTTGCCGAGCATCACTTTTTGTTGATTGCCGCCGCTCAAGTTGACCACCAATTGCCGAACGCCCGGCGTTTTAATGTGTAATCGCCCAACAAAGTCCTCCGCCATCCGTACCTCTTTTTGATGATTGACCAAAAAATGCGCGGTGATCCGGTCAATGATGGCGGCGGAAATGTTGCGGGTGACAGGCATCTGTAAAAACAATCCTTGGGATTTCCGGTCTTCGGTCACATAGACCACTTTGGCGGCGATGGACTGGGCATAGCTGTGGAAATTGACTGGCCGCCCTCCAGATAAACCTCGCCACGGTCACACCGGTCGATTCCGCATACCGCGCGGGCCACTTCGGTTCGGCCGGCCCCCACCAGACCGGCCAAACCCAAAATTTCTCCTTGATAAACCGTGAATGAGATATCGTGGAATTTTCCCTGCCGTTCAAGCGATTCGACCCTCAGGAGCGGCTCCCCTTTGACGGCGGACTTGGGCGGATACAGATTATCAATGCTCCTGCCGACCATCATCGTAATCATCTCATCCGGGTTGGTTTCTGTAACTTTCTTGGTATGAATGTAACGGCCATCCCGAAAAACCGAGACCCGATCGCAAATCCGGAAGACTTCCGCCAGACGATGGCTGATGTACAGAACGCCGATTCCCTTGGTACTCAGCTTCTTCAGCATCATAAAAAGCGTTTCGGTTTCACTCTCCGTAAGCGATGAAGTCGGTTCATCCAGGATCAACAGCCGGCACTCCGACGAAAGCGCCTTGAGGACCTCCACCACTTGCTGGGCTGCGATATTCAGCTCATTGACCCGCAGGTTGGGATCGATGTCCAGGTGAAATTCTCGCAGGAGCTTGGCGGTCAAATCCTCCGCTTGTTTGAAATCAATCAATGACAAAGACCGCTCCGGCGCTCTCCCCAAAAATATATTTTCAGCAATGGATAGATGCGGACATAACGCCGTCTCCTGATGCACGAACCCGATCCCGCGGTCTTGCGCCTGGCGCGGGTTGGCCGGAGCAAAGGGTTGACCGCATAGCCACATTCCCCCCTGATCGGGTCGGAACACGCCGGAGATGATGTTCAGCAGCGTCGATTTTCCCGCGCCATTTTCGCCGACCAAGCCATGGATCTCTCCTTGGGTCACCTCCAGGTCGACGCCGTCTAAAGCCTTTACTCCGGGGAATGTCTTGGTTATCCCTTGAATCGAAAGCAGAACTTCGCGTTCCATAGCGATCCCCCTTGGCATCGTAGACATTTTATAGGAGAGATCTTTCAACGTGGAGTTTCTAATCCCTTTCATGTTTTTAACTAATTTTAACTAATTTTTATTATATTTGTTATTTATTTATTTTGAGAAAAAATTGCCGAACGATTACAATCGACTTCGGAGAGCTTTCCCCGCACCCCAAAGACATTGCGATGAGAGTCGTATATTTTTTTATAAAAATTCACCTTTGCTTTTTTTATTATTTTGATCATTCTCGTCCAAGTCCACTCCGCAATGAAAAACCGGGATCGACGAAACCCGGTTTAACTGTACTGGACCGATCCATGGTGATAACTCGGGACTTCCCGCTATCCCTATTCCCGTCCGGAAGCCAATTTGAGGATCTTTTCTTCCGAGATTTCGTTCCCCTCAAGCTCACCGGCGATTCTTCCCTGATAGATGACAAGCACCCGATGGCACATTCCGATCAACTCCGACAGATCGGAGGAGATGATGATGACGCCGGAGCCTCCGCAAATGAAACTATTGAGAATATTGTACAGATCGACTTTCGAGGCGATATCCAGGCCACAGGTGGGTTCATCGAGCAAATAGATAAAACCGCCGCTGAAAAGCCATTTGGCCACCATCGTCTTCTGTTGATTCCCGCCGCTTAAATGAGCGACCCGTTGCTGCAGATCCGCCAGGCCGATTCCGAGCCTCCTGGTGAGGCCGCGGGCGATCAGGGTCTCTTTTTTAATGTCGATGACTCCTTTCGCGGTTACCCGTTTCAGGTTGGTGGCGGAAATGTTGTCTTTCACGGATAGGTTATTAAAGAGGCCGGCGCGAACCCGGTCCTCCGCCAGGTACGCCAAGCCGAGTTTGATCGCCTGCTGCGGAGAGCGCAATCGGACCTCGCGACCGCGCAGGAACATTTTCCCGGTCACCATCGAAGCCATCCCAAAGATCGAATTGACCAGAGCGGTTCTTCCGGAACCGGCCAAACCGGCGATTCCCAGCATTTCTCCTTCACGAAGCGTAAAGCTGATGTCACTCAGTACATTCCCCATGGATAGATGTTCGACGCGGAGCAGCTCGTTCCGGGTGGGCAAACCGAGCTTCGGGTAGCGGCCCAGCGCTTCCTCTCCCACCATCAGCCGGATGATCTCCGCGCCTTCGAGCGATTCTACAGGCAGCGTTCCGACATTGACGCCATCCCGCAGAATCGTAATTCTGTCGGCAATCTGACGGATCTCTTTCAAACGATGAGTAATGTAAACGATCGCCACGCCGCGCTGCCGGATCTTATGCAAAACTTTGAAAAAATAGCTGACTTCCCGCTCGTTCAAGGCCGTGGTCGGCTCGTCGAGAATCAGCAATTCCGCGTTGCGCGATAAGGCTCTGGCGATCTCCACCATCTGTTGTTGCGCAAAGCTCAGGTCGGCCACCCTGCCATGGGCGTCGATCTCAAAATGCAATTCATCCAAAATGCTTTGCGCTTCGTGATAAACGCGCTCCCTCTCAATGATCCCGTGCTTTACCAGCCCACGCTGCTGATATTGCTCGACCATGATATTCTCGGCCACGCTGAGTTCGGGAAACAAGCAGAGCTCCTGATGAACCGCGCTGATGCCGAGATCCATGGCTTGTTTGACCGAAGTGATCGCCATGGCCTCGCCGCGCCAATAGATGGAACCGGAATCAAGGGGAACGATCCCGCTCAATACTTTCATCAGCATCGATTTCCCGGCGCCGTTCTTACCGAGCAATCCATGGATCTCCCCGGTTCGGACTGTAAAATCGACCCCTTTCAAAACCGGGCCGTTCGGATAGGTTTTCCAGATATTGACCATCGCGAGAAGGGTGTTTTGCATCGCTCCTCATATTCCTCTCTGCTTGGATTACCGAATACTTTGGAGAATGTCAATGGCGGGAACGGCCGATGCGCCGTGATTGTCGATTGCCAAAAAATCAAGGGAGGGCGGTGATCTCCTCCACCTCGTACGGAGTGTAGAGTTTGATATTCCGGTTAAAAAAGAACTCCTTATAGGGGTCATCCAGTTCTTTATTGGTGACGATCTTTTGGACCTCGGTCAGCTGGCACAAAAAGGCGAACCCAATCTGGCCGAACTTGGCCGCATTGGCGACAATGATCGTCTCATCGCTGATGGCGAAGAGCTGTTTATAGAGCAACGCCTCTTCCACCGTGGCACTGGTGAAACCATGGGTAAAACTGGCGCCGCTGATGCTCAGGATAGCCTTGGTGAAATGAATCCGTTCCAGCGAGCGGAGGGCCAGTTCGCCGGCTACGGCCGTGGAACCGGGCAGGACATTGCCGCCGGTGACGACACTGATCACGCCGGCGGTATTGGATAATTCCTGGGCCACTTTGAGATCGTTGGTCATGACGGTGAGTCGTTGTTTATTCTTCAGGTTGATGGCGACCTGGAGGCAGGTTGCGCCGCCTCCCAAAAAAATCGCTTCCCGGTCCCGCACCAAAAGGGCGGCGGTCTCTCCGATTTCTTTGATCTCCGGCGGGATCACTTCGCTTGCCAGGTTATCATGAGCCGGATCCAGGATGGTTTCGTTCAATACGACGCCGCCGTGGGTTTTGGTGGCAAACCCTTCCCTTTCAAGCTTATCCAGATCCCGCCGCGCGGTCACTTCCGTAACTCCCAGGGTGGCGGCGAGGGTGGCAATGTCGATCTGCTTGTGTTTGAGAAGCAGTTCCTTAATCTGCTGCTGCCGGGCGGCTGCAAACAATGTCAATCCCTCATTTTCTTTTTTCTGCTTTTTTTGCAATATTTGATTATCTTTTACTTTAAACCGCTCTTTCCCCAAAGTCAAGAATCTGCAGCGGGTTTTTTGAGGTTTCAAAACGGGCGGCATCCGTTCCATTCATCGGGAGTCAAGCGCAAAAGGGCCTTCCTGAGGCCAAGACAGCCCTCAATTTCATACCTTTGGCGATTGGCCCCGCAACTTTCATTGGGATCGTCCAATTGATTTTTGTCACCCCGAAACTTCAATTCTCAGGCTGTCAAATTGAATTTGCCACCATCCAATTTCCATTTGTAAAGGTGCAAAAGAATTAATTCTCGACTTTTTATCAAATTTTCGATTTCATGTTCTCATCGGATAATCTTTTTATAATAAAAAAGAACAGCCATCGAGGCGATGCTGTTCTTTGAAAATTTAGCGAGCTCTTAATCAGTCTTGAAACTCCTAGCGTTTCGAACCGGTAAATCTAGCCTATCTGCCAGCCAATATCTTCGGCCAGACGAAAGACGGTGTACCGTAACCGCACCTCTTTGGCATTTTCGAGCGCTGTCCGCAAGCCTTCCTGAGTCACTTCGAGGAATTCGATCGCGGTTGGAGCTCCCGCTTGATTCAGGAGGCTGATGATCCGTTCCGGCGGAGCGACATTCCGGCCGACCCAATCCTGCAGCGTCGGCCAATGGTCTAGCAACCGGCGCTGCCGGGCCGAGCGCTTTTCGGAATCGCGGTAAAAATCCTTTAAATCATGGAGCACCGACGGAGCGAGCGGTCCGAAGACCGCGGCGATTCTCTGCCGGTAAACCGGTTCCGGTTCATTTTGACGCGCTGCGATCCGTTCGGCGACCGCGGCCTGGGATAGGGCGAATAATTGCTGATAATACCGGCAGACCAAGATGGTGGCGATCCCGACCTTCGTCCCGTGCAGATGGCCTTCCGCTCCCTGCAAGGCGTCTTGCATCTCCCAAAAGTGTGACAAATGATGCTCCGCTCCAGAAGCGGGCCGGGAATCGCCCCATTTCAACATGGCGATGCCCGATATGATCAGGGCCTCGGTCAGATTCCGGATGCGGGTAAGCGGCGCGGATTCCCCCTCGAAGCTTTCCACCGCCTTATCAATCGCCGTCCTGACGATGGCCTCGATCTCATCGGAGAATGCTTCGCCATTCACCAGCTGGTCCAGTTTCCAATCGGCCAGGGCGGTATATTTGCCAAGCAGATCGCCGAAGCCCGCCTGAATCATGATGGCCGGCGCCGTGGCCATGATCTCCGGATCGGCGACGATGGCGATAGGGGGAGCGGCGGGCAGCGTTTGCTTGAAGCCGTTGAGCGTCAATACCGCGACGGGCGAAGCATAGCCATCCATCGACGGCGCGGTGGGGATCGCCACAAAAGGCTTCCCTGCCCTGGAACTTACAAAACGGGTCAGATCGGTGATGGTGCCCGCTCCCAGCGCAATCAAGAGCCCGGTATCCGCTCCCACCTTCTGGGTAATTTCCGCCAGCGCGTTCTCGTCCGGGACCAAACTGGTTTCGCGCCGCAGAACGCATTCGCGGACCGTAAAACCGACCGCTTTTAATTTGGCTAAAACTTGTTCGCCCGCGACTCCGTGAGTACGGTCGTCGGCGACCAATAAGATCTCGCCCGTATGTCCGGCCAGCACGCCCGGGAGTTTCCGCAGCGCGCCACATTCGACAATTGTCTGAATCAAAGTTTCCACGAATAGCTCCTTCAAATCTGTCTGCCTTTGAATTAAATTCCTTTCGCCAAATGGTAATAGAGTTCGTTCCAGCGGAGCTCCCGTTTGAAGTCGCTGATGTGGGTGTCTTCGCCGATCAACAGGTATTCAATCCCGGCGATTTCGGCGAAATCCTCCAGCTGTTCCGCGGTGACCGCTTGGCTGAACGCGGTATGGTGAGCCCCTCCCGCCAGGATCCAGGCCTCGGCCGCTACCTTGAGATCGGGCAAGGGGATCCAGAGCGCCCGGGCGACCGGCAGTTTCGGCAATGCTTCGTCAGGGGTGACCACTTGAACCTCATTGACCAAAAGCCGGAAACGGTTTCCCATATCCAGAATCGAAGCATTCAAACCCCGCCCCGCCGGAACATTGAAGACAAGCCGGACCGGATCGGCCTTGCCACCGATCGACAGCGGGTGGATCTCCAACGACGGCTTTGCGGCGGCGACCGACTCGCAGACCTCCAGCATATGCGCACCTAACACTTTCATTTTACCATTTTCCAGATGATACGTATAGTCCTCCATAAAAGAGGTGCCACCCGGGAGGCCATGCCCCATCACCTTTAAGGCTCTGACCAGAGCGGCAGTCTTCCAGTCGCCTTCCGCTCCAAAACCGTAACCGGCCGCCATCAACCGTTGCACCGCCAATCCCGGCAGTTGCGCCAGGCCGTGCAGATCCTCGAAGGTGGTGGTAAAACCCTTAAACCCGCCGTCTTCCAAGAACCGCTTTAGCCCCAGCTCAATTCGGGCTGCCTCCTCCAGCGAAGCCCGGAAAGGGCCGTCCTGAAGGAGCTCTTTTTGGAGCGAATACTGTTGTTCGTATTCCCGGATCAAGCTTTTTATTTCCCCGGCGCTGATCTCATTGACGACACCAACCAGGTTTCCCAGGCCATACCCGTTCACGGAATAGCCCAAGCGAATTTGGGCTTCCACTTTATCTCCTTCGGTCACCGCCACTTCGCGCATGTTGTCACCGAACCGGGCAAATTTGGCGCCTTGCATGTCGCTCCAAGCCAGTGCCGCCCGGATCCAGGTCGCCAACTTCTGAATGACTTCATCATCCTGCCAAAACCCGACAATCACCTTCCGGGCTTTTCTCATTCGCGCGCCGATGAAGCCGAACTCGCGATCACCGTGCGCCGATTGGTTCAGGTTCATAAAATCCATGTCCATCTCGGACCATGGAATATCGCGGTTGAACTGAGTATGCAGATGGGCCAGCGGTTTGTTCAAAATATTGAGTCCGGCGATCCACATCTTGGCCGGGGAAAAAGTATGCATCCAAGTGATCAAGCCAATGCAGTCCGGCGCGCTATTCGCTTCGATACACAACTGCAGGATGGCATCGGGCGTTGTCAAAACCGGTTTAAAAACGATTTTTGCGGGAATTTCCGCTTTCTCATCCAGCGCCTTCGCCATGATCTGCGAATGTTCCGCCACTTTTTGCAGGGTATCTTCGCCGTAGAGATGCTGGCTGCCGGTGACAAACCATACTTCTTTTGCTTTTAATTGAATCATGATTATCCCCTCTCTCTTATCATAGAATTGGAGTATCAATCGGCGATCCGAAACTTGTCCGTACAACTTCCTCTAGCAATAATATATCATGAGAATCACAAATGAAGAAGTATTTTATGAGAAAGTCCCAAACTTTCCGTCCCTACTTCAGCGTCCGGGTATTCTCCCGATACTCGGTGGGGGAAACGCCCATCAACTTTTTAAAACAGTTACTAAAGTAAAAGGAGTCGTTATACCCGACTGCATTGGAGATCTCATAGATTTTGAGATCCGAATGTTTCAGGAGTTCTTTGGCCTTTTTTATTCGGCGCTCCGTCAAATAATCACTGAAATTCTTGCCGGTACGCTCCGAAAACAACAAGCTTAAGTAGCTGGGGCTAATCTTGTAACGAGTCGCCATCGCCGACAGCGTAATATCCGTTTCAAAATGATCGTCAAGATACTGCCGAATTTCTTCAACCAATTGATGATTGTAGGAAGTTCTTTTTCGATTGATAAACTCTTGGATGTGTTTGAAAAGGCTCTCTAGGATCCCCTCTAATTCCTCAAGACTTTCCGCTTGGTTCACCATCGTCAAAGACGACATACCAGAGCCGAAGACTTCGATCGCATTATACCCTAACTCGTTTAAAGTAGCGGAAGTCAACAGCAGCAGATTGCTGACCACGATCTTTGACAGTTCGGGGCTCAATCGGGCCTGACGCATCTCGTGGATGAAAGATTTTAAATCCTTTTGAATCGCGGCATCGGCCCCAATTTTCAAGTTGTCAAATATCGAGTTCTGGTGTAAATAATAGAACAATTTGTGGTAAGAAGGATTATCCAAATTGAGATCGTTAATGGAGAAAACCTGGTTCATCCCGTAAAGGTAACGGTATTGCAGCGCGGAACAAGCCTCCTTATACGAAACGGAGAGATCGGCCAATTCATGATAGGGATGTCCGACGCCGCAGGCCAATGAGCGATTTAATACGGTTCGCAGCTGTTCCAGTTTTTCCTCCAACCGGCTCGGCAGATCAGGATCGGGGTCGAGCACGATCATTGCCACCCGGTTCCTGCGGCAATTCACAATCCAATGCCAGCCGGCTATCGCGTCCTCTTCATCAAATAACCGTCGGACTTGTTCGAAAAATTGCATGTTCAACAGATACTTTTCTTCCTCGGTGAGCACTGAGAGTTGATGCTCGGGAATCTCCAGGACCGCTACTTGAAAGCGATGGTTTTCCAGGGTGGCCAGCCCCAGAAACTCAAGCTGAGCGCCGATATTACCTGCCGGACGGTTCCCATTCAGCAGATCGAGGATTAATTTTTCCTGCAATGCCGCCATGTTTTTTTGCAGTTGTTCCCGAAGGTTGTTCAGCTCGGATCGGTCGGCCTGTTCTCTCTCAAGTTCGTCCTTGTAGCGCAGCACCACTTCGAGCAGCCGGCGGCTGGCAAAAGGTTTCAACAGATAATCCGAGACATTCAGTTTGATGGATTCCTGAGCGTATTCGAATTCGGCAAATCCGGAAATGACAATGATCTTCATCCGGTAATTCCGCCGTTTAATCTCTTTAATCAACTCAATCCCATTCATCTTAGGCATTTGGACGTCCGTAACCATGATTTCGATTGGATAACGTTCGAGCATAGCCAAAGCTTCCAGTCCATTGCCGGCGCTTACTACGGGGTCAAAGCCGTACTTCCCCCAGGAAACGTTATTCAACAGCTTCTGTTTGATCGCCTCTTCATCCTCAACCAGTAATAATCCGGCCACTATCGTCACTACCTTTTTGCACTGTTTGTATCACGGGCAGCAGTACCCGCACGGTGACTCCTCCTCCGGGGGTTGGAAATAATTCCAACCCATACTCGGAGCCGAAAGCCAGCACCAACCGCTCCTTTACGTTACACAATCCAAAATAATCTTCATCGGTTCCGGGCTCCCGCAAGCACTCGTTGATCTCGGCAAGCTCCAGGGACGGGATCCCCACTCCGTTATCGATCACCTCGAGGCATATCTTCGCCGCGTCCTCTAAAAAATAACCCCGGATGATAATCATTCCTACCCCGGGCTCCTCCAACTCCCGGACGCCATGATAAATCGCGTTTTCAACCAAGGGCTGAAGAATCAGCTTGATGGTTTTATAAGGCAGGATTCGTTCATCAAGCTCGAATCGGTAATTATACTTATCGCCGTGGCGGAACCGTTGAATATACAGGTAATTCCGGACATGCTCCGTTTCTTCGCGAATCGTAATAAACTCCTGGCCGTGACTCAGGCTAATTCGAAAAAAAGCCCCCAGTGCTTCGACCATATTGATTACGTCCTCATTCTGCTTGGTTTCCAGCAGACCGATGATCAGATCCAGTGTATTGTAAATGAAATGTGGTTTGATCTGCTCTTGTAAAGCGATCATCTCGGTCCGGCGCAGCTTTTTCTGCTCTTGAACGCTTTGCTCCATCAACTGGCGAATTCTGGCCAGCATCTGATTGAAAGCCTCTCCCAATTGCCCAATCTCGTCACCGGTCCGGATGGTGACATTGGTATTCAAATCCTCGGCCGCCAACCGCATCGTATGTCGCAACTCCATAATCGGCCGGGTCAGACGCCGCGCCAGAAAAATCGCCACCCCGATCACAGCCAGTATGGATCCACAGATTAAAAGGAGCGAAACACCTGTAATCCGGTGCATCTCCTGCATTAATTCCGCTTGATTGGAAATGCCGATAATTCTCCAATTGGCAGGCGTAAATGTTTTAATGGTCACCACTTGATTCCCGTGGCTGAATTCCGGCAATAGTGAACCCGTCTTTCCCCGTTCGTATGCGGAATTTCCCAGTAACAAACTGACCGACTTTCCGGTTAATTCCGGATTTGGATGGTAAATAATTTGGCCGTTCTCATCCACCAGCATTACATAACCGGTCTTTCCAAGCCGTATATCCCGGCAGATATTGTCTAAAAGCTCCACATCCACATCCACGCTCATCATGCCTAAAAAATTTTCATAATCGCCCCGGATTGCCCGTCCGATCGAAAAAACGCTACCGCCTAGCCAATCGGAATGCGGCCCCCAGAAGGCGGTCGTATCGCCAACGACACTACGGTTGGCGAGCGTCTGAAATAATTGATCCTGAGTTAGATCGATGTGAGTCGTCCCATAACAACCGATTCGTACCCCGTTTAAAGTGGTGATTGCCACATCCCGCAGATCGGTTTTGATGGTTTTGATATTATTGAAATTCTCCCATAAACGCAGGGTATATTTACGATTCCCTTCAATATCCCCAGCCACGCTAAGCTTGACAAATTGTAGGACATAGTAGTCGCTTCGCAAGTCCAGCATCCGTTCCTGATCACTCAGGTAAATCGTCAGATTCCGGTCGATTCGGTCAATAACTTCACGGGTATAGGAACGGACATTCTGCTCCAGGATCTCAAGGTAGAGACGATATGAAACGAAAGTCAACAGGACGAGAGGCACCACGCTTAAAAAAGCGAGCGAGAGAATAAACTTGGACCGTATCGACCCCAGCTTTGGAAAACGCGGTTGCAAACGAAAAAGTTGCGGTGTACTCAGTTACTTCATCTCCAAAGGCTTTTTGATCTTTAATAAACGGTCAAAATCCGCTCGAGTGGCAAACTCCAGTTGGGTCTCAATGAACTGAGAGGGTATAGGCAACCCTTTTATAGCACATACTAAATAACTCACGGTCAGCTCGCCCATCTCCCGAAAATCCTGTCCGACCAGAGCCTGGGCGAAGCCTTTTTTGGCAGCCTGCAGCACCGGATATGAGGTATCCATCGATACTGCGATGCCTCCCCGGTTACACCATTCCTGATAGAATGGCATAGACTCCGTAGGTCCGAAAAAAGCCCAACCGCCCGCGAAGAAAAAGACATCGGTTTCCGGGTGATTTTTGATATAGGCCTCAACGACTTTCGCACCTAAGGCCGTATCGTCATCGCAGGATAGCAAAGCGGTATAATCCAATTGGATCTTCCCGTCAGTCGCTTCTTTGAAGCCGCGGATCCGCTCGTTCAGATTATAAGCTTGGAGACCGCCGGTTAGAATCGCGGTCGTTAATTTCTTTCCGGCCAAACCTCTAGCGGTAACGAGCCTCACCATAGCCTGGCCGCAAGCCCAACCGGCACGGTAGTTGTTGGTACCGCAATAAAACAACCGCTTGCTGCCGGGGCAGTCCGCATCAATAGTAGCCACCTTGATTCCAGCCGCCACCGCTTTATCAAGCACCCCACGTATCCATTGCGGGTCGCTGCAACTGACGGCGATCCCATCGACTTTGCGGCGGATTAAGCCTTCAATGATCCGGGCTTGAGTCGCCGGATCCACTTTAAAAGGCGCCACCCATTCCAAAACTACATTGCACTGTCTGGCAGTCAGTTCAGCCGCTTCCTTGGCTTCCACAAATAACGGGTTATCGAGCGATTTTGGTGATATGGCAATAACCAACGGCCGCGAACGTGCCTCTCCGTTGGCCAATCCCGGAATTTTCCTAGTTTCCTTTTTTATTGCCATCGTCGGCAACGTAAGCATTAAAAAAAGAGCGGTCGTTGCAAGTCCTATCATAAAAAATAGCCGTTGCCACTGGCTCTTTTTCAATCGAGACTACCCCCTTGCTTGTCTTCGACTCCTTGATTCATTCCAGAATCTATCCAAACTTGTTCCAGAGTCCATCAAATTTCCGTCTCCCAACGGTTACTTCCGTCTCCGGCGGAACTTTTCCGACCTCAGTCAACTCTCTTTTTTGCTGCTAATGACCGCCGACAAATACAAGGAAATGACTACAGCACAGATTGCAAACGCCAGACCCAATAGTATTGTATGAAAACCGATGGTCGAAACCTCTTGGTAAAGATATGACGTTGGGGTCAAACTCAGTAAATGCCAGCCGCTTCGGCCGCCGATCCCTATTTTGCTACTAATTGTTTTATAAGTAACCAAATTTTGCCTATGGTTAATCTCAGTCAAAAAGCTGCCTTGATTGACATCACTACCGTAATCTCGGTTTGATACGGGGCTAAAAAGCTTTTGCAACGGCTGGGTATCTTTCATTACCTTTGTTATGTTCTTGCCAATATCGTTTTTAAAAGGAGAGGAGACGATCTCGCCGTTATTGTTGATGACTAGAGAATAATTGTCGATCTCATTGAAAGAAATATTGAGGCGGTTATAAATGGTCATGTTGGCCAACAGATCGATCATTTCTTCATCAATGATGATTGCCAAAACTCCTAAAGGTTTGCCGGTTGCCATTTCTTTGATTTGCCTTCCCAACAAGACAAAATGGCTTCGTTTTACTTTGATCGCCGCCGACCAGACAATACCTCCCCCTCCCCGCAGAATTCCCTGGTAAGCGCTTAGTCCCTTGAAATGTTTGATTAAGGAACGGAATTCTCCGGGAAAGTCCTTGGTAATAATGATGGATTGCTCATCCGAGCGATCGTTAAAGAACATAAAAGCAAATATATCGGGATTGCTAATCATATATTCGTTAAAATGGGCTTCCACATCTTTTTTCGCAGTCGCTATTTGGATAGGATCCTTGGCGTTGACAAACTCCGTCAAAGTATTGTTAAACTCTTTATTGATAAATAAACGTACCGAAATGTTTTCAAATTCGGCCAACTTCAACTGAATATTCGCAACTGCCTGGGTTAATTGCGCCAGTGAATAATCAGCGATTTTGCGGGTGATTGCCGTTCGGTAACTGGCATATGACAACAAGCCGATAACCAAGGTCGGAAGCAACGAAGTCACTAGAAAAAAACCGATCAGTTTTTTTCGGATTGAACCTGTTGTAAAGTGATAACCAAGACTATTCAAGACCGTTTCCCACCCTTTCCTCGTACCTGCCGGTCAAAGTTTTAACCAATTCAGCACAAGGAAAAACGTTTATTAACACTTCTGGCAAATTCATGCTCAACACCCATTTTTATAATTTATTTTATCATATTTCGTAACATAAACATAACGTAATTTTCATTCATGATTTCTAAAATGCAAAGTACGAGTCCTCTTTGGCAGAGAGCGGTTGCTAATATTTAAAAGAACCGGCTAGTTACTATCCGGTCCCTGTTCAATCCGATAAGTTCTCCTAAAAGATTAGGCCGTGGTTTTAACCCCTTTTGTGACGGTTGCAGTTTTCGGTTTCTGCAATACCGACGCTTGGGACATAAACCGTTGCAGAGCAATGAAAATAAATAACAAGATGCCAATGGCGATCTTCGTCCACCAAGAACTCAGCGTCCCATCAAAAGTAATATAAGTTTGAATGACTCCCAGAATCAAGACCCCGATTAACGTTCCGAAGACATAACCTACTCCCCCGGTTAATAAAGTTCCGCCGATGACCGCGGCGGCGATTGCATCCATCTCCATACCATTCCCTGCCCAAGCGTTCCCGGAATACGTGTATAATGAGTAAACCGCACCAGCCAATGCCGAACATAATCCACTGAAAGCATAAATTGCGATCTTTGTACTGCCAACCTCAAGCCCCATTAACCGGGCTGAAGTCTCATTCCCGCCGATTGCATAGGCATTCCGCCCAAAACGAGTCCGATGTGCTAAGAAAATTCCCAGCAGCGTTATAAGAATAAAAGTCAAGGCTACGAAGGTTAACGTACCGTCTCCGATTGGGATTCCAAAGTTGGATAAGGTATCATAAAACGGATGGTTCAGCGGGATTGAGTTAACACTGATAACAAAACCCATGCCTCTGGCGAAAAACATTCCCGCCAAGGTCACCATGAAAGGCGGGAGATCAAAAAAATGAATCAACGAACCCACGATTCCACCATAAATGATTCCAAAGCTCAAGACGATCAAGATGGCCATCCCGGGATGTAAATGAAGATCCCGTACCAAGACCGCGATAATAATGCTGGTACAGCCGACCATTGCGCCAACTGATAAATCAATACCAGCCGAGAGAATTACAAAAGTAATTCCAATCGCGCAAATTCCCAGGAAAGAATTGTCGGTAAATAAGTTAAGCAGGACATTCACGGATAACATGCCCGGGAACCGGAGCGACGCGATAATATAAAGTAATATCCAGACCGCGATTGTTGCCACCAGAGGAATTTGATTCTGCTTCAGAGTGATTTTCATGCAGCAACCCTCCTCGCCTTTACAGTAGCGATTTCCCTGAATTTATCCGATTGCAACAAACAAACGATGATCACGACAACCGCCTTAACGACCAAGGTAAGTTCCGGGTTAACGCCCCGGGTAAGAATAGTCGTGGTCAGTGTCTGAATAAATAAAGCACCGATTACCGAGCCCAGTAAATAAATTCGGCCGCCGTTCATCGAAGTACCGCCCATGACCACCGATAGAATGGCATCTAATTCCATGTTGAGCCCCGCGTTATTGGCGTCGGCCCCTTTAATATCGGACGTAATAATCAATCCGGCAATTCCCGCGCACAAACCGCTAAAGGTGTAAACCAGCAACTTGACCATTCTGGCATTGATTCCCGCATAGCGGCTGGCGGTTGGATTATCCCCCACCGACTCGATATAAAGGCCTATTGCCGTCTTCCGTGTCAATAAGTACGTTACGATCAATAAAAACGCCACTATCGTCAGGCTAAACGGTAACCCCAGGAAGAAACCGCTGCCTATAAATTGGAAATCTTTATTGACAAAGATTAAAATCTGTCCTTGTGTAATCAATTGAGCGATTCCCCGACCCGCAACCATCAAAATTAACGTGCCCACCATCGGTTGAATATCCAAATAGGAGACCACAAAGCCATTCCAAAGCCCCGCTATCAGTGACACAAACAAAGCGGTCCCTACAATCATGTATAATGGCGGCGCTTGAGAGTACTCTAATACCCCCTTTAAATATTCCGGCCGGATCATCAAGGCTGCAACTGCTCCGGAGATTGCGATTACCGCGCCTACCGAAAGATCGATTCCCCCGGTCCCAATGACCAGCGTCATTCCAATGGCTAATATTAAAACCGGCGCCGCACGGTTAAGAATATCGATCATGCTCCCAAAGAGATGACCATCGCGAATTTCGACATTGATAAAACCTTTGGTAAAAAAGATATTAAAAAGGAGTATTATAATCAAAGCCATCAACGGCCAGAATAACGCTCGAAACGATTGATTCGCGAAAAAATTCTGTGATTTCATTTAATGTTTTAAGCCTCCTTCCGCGATGGTATGAATGATTTTTTCTTCATTGATATTTTCGCCAAGCAGCTCCGCAATTTTTACCCGGTCCCGCAGAACCGTGACCCGATGACTGCAGCGCACCACTTCTTCAAGTTCGGAAGAGATAAACAAAATCGACATTCCTTCATTGCAAAGTTCCATGATCAACTTCTGAATTTCCGTCTTGGCTTCCACATCGATACCGCGCGTGGGTTCATCCAAAATTAAAAAACGGGGATTTGAAGCCAGCCAGCGGGCCAAAATTACTTTTTGCTGGTTGCCGCCGCTCAAATTTTTTACCGGCTGTTCCGTGCTTGGAGTAATTATATTTAAGTCCCGGATAAATTTCTCTACGATCTCCAACTGTTTTTTTCGCGATAAAAAACGAAACCAACCCTGCCTGGTTTGCAGCGCCAAAATAATATTTTCCCGCACTGTCAAGTTGGAAATAATGCCTTCTCTTTTACGATCTTCAGGGCAATAGCCAAATCCGCAACTGATGGCACGTTGTGGAGAATCTAACGATACCGGTTTTCCATCCAATAGAGCCTGCCCTTTATCAGAGCGGTCAATCCCAAAAATCAGTTTTGCCAGCTCGGTACGGCCCGAACCCAACAGTCCCGCTAAACCGACGACCTCTCCCAATGAGAATACCAAATCCAAGGGATGAATCGAACCTTTCCGCCCTATGCCGTTTACTTTCAAGAAAGCCTCTTTCTCCTCAACATTTTGATGCCGGGCAGTCTTGGTTGAAGAAGCTTTCTCCAAATCGGCCAGCTCCTTGCCGACCATGGCCGTAATCAATTCCAGCCTTGGGAATTTGGCAGTCTCGTAACTTCCAACCAGATTCCCGTTACGCAATACGGTGATTCGATCGCTGATTTCATAGACCTGATTCAAAAAATGCGTAATAAAGATAATCCCCATGCCTTCATTTTTTAGTTTACGCATGATTTCAAAGAGTTGTTTGACTTCATTCTCATCCAGGCTGGAAGTCGGTTCGTCCAAAATTAAAAGCCGGGCTGAGATATCGACGGCCCGGGCAATTGCGACCATCTGTTGGATCGCAATGGAATAAGCCGATAACGGCTCGGTAACATCCAATTGAATGTTAAGCCGGGCCAAAGCCGATTCCGCGCGCCGGTTTATTTCTTTCCAATCGATCTGTCCGAAACGCATCGGTTGACGCCCAAGGTATATATTCTCGGCAACAGAAAGGTAAGGCACCAGATTTACTTCCTGATAAACCGTGCTGATTCCCAGCAATTGCGCTTCATGCGGCGAGTGAGGGTCAATCTCTTTCCCCTCAAACAGTACTTTTCCACTCTCCCGGCGGTGAACTCCGGTCAGTACTTTTATTAAGGTCGATTTCCCGGCGCCGTTCTGCCCCATCAGTGCATGGATCTCGCCCGAACTCACCGTAAAATCGACGTTGGTTAGCGCTTTCACACCCGGAAAACTGATGTTGATATGGCTCATTTCCAGCAAGGCCGGAGAAGCGGGACGTTCGAAATTTCCCGCGACACTGCTTTGGTCTTTCGATAGTCCAGGCATCCTAGTACCACCTCTGATTGAATAATTCGCCAAAAACATGAAATGAATAACATACTTTATTCTGCAGGAGTTTCCCAGAGAGTGGGAAACTCCTGCAATTCATGACCGATGGGGAGGAGTGATTAATATTTCCGAGTCGGCAAAACCTCTTTCGCAACTTCTTGCGGGAAGATGCCTTCTTTGGTTACGATTCGTTTCGGAAGCGGTTTTTTGGCCATAATCGCTTCCACGGCATCAAAGAATTGCGGTCCCAGCAACGGGCTGCATTCAACCGTGCAATTCAATTTGCCCTCGATCATCGCCTCAAAAGCGCCGCGCACAGCGTCAATGGAAACGATAATGATGTCTTTGCCGGGTTTTAAACCGTACTCTTCAATGGCCTGGATGGCACCGATGGCCATATCGTCATTATGGGCGAACAAAGCATCGATATTTTTGCCCTCAGCCTTTAAGAAAGCCTCCATGACTTCCTTGCCCTTGGAACGGGTAAAATCGCCACTCTGGGATTTGATGACTTTCATGTTCGGGTAACTTTTGATAATCTCTTCAAAACCTTCTTTACGATCAATGGCGGGAGCGGAACCGACGGTGCCTTGCAGCTCAACGATGTTGGCTTTGCCTTTCATCTTTTCAGCGAGCCATTTGCCGGCGCGCCGGCCTTCTTCTACAAAGTCAGAACCCATGAAGGTTACCCACAAAGAAGTATCTTTGCTGTCTACGGCACGGTCGCTTAGGATTACCGGAATCTTCGCCCGTTTGGCTTCTCTCAAAACCGGTTCCCAACCAGTCTCGACAACCGGCGAAAAACCGATCACATCCACTTTTTGCGCGATGAAGGAACGGATGGCTTTAATCTGGTTCTCTTGTTTTTGTTGCGCGTCGGAGAACTTCAATTCTATGCCACGTTTCTTAGCCTCGGAAATAATCGATTCGGTATTGGCCGTCCGCCAAGCGCTCTCCGCGCCCACCTGCGAAAAACCGACCACAATCTTTTTGGCGGCGCCAACGACGCCCAGGCTTAACAATATTACCAAACAACATACTGTTGCAACCGCGAAATACAACTTACCTCTCTTCACAATGAAACCCTCCTTCTTCTTTTTCAAGCGAACCGAAGACAAGCCGAGCTGAATGTTTCCTGACACCCCTCCTTCCAACAAAAGCGATATTGTGACCAGCCAGATAATAAAACAAAAAATTTGCCATTGTGTAACTTTATTTTTACATTATTAGTATAGGAAATCCTCACCCGGCTTTGAATAGAAATTTTTCAATTATTATAGAATATCTTTTCTCCCGAACCGGCCGTTTCGCCGCCTTCCCCGAAATAACGGTTGACTTTACGTGATGCTACGCTTATTCTATCTATAGACTGTAGCTCTGCGGCATTTACCCAAATATATGAGTTGGTGAAGCGGATGTTAGACCCGAGTAATCCGTCCCCAAAATATAGTCAGTTAAAAGAGCATCTCAAAGAATTGATTCGCGACGGCGAACTTTCGCCCGGCGAAAAACTGCCTTCCGAAAATGATCTGGCCCGGCGTTTCAAACTGAGCCGTCATACGGTTCGGCAAGCTTTAGGGGAACTCGAAAACGAAGGTTTTATCTACCGCGAACAAGGCCGCGGAACGTTTTGCCGGCAAAATCCGAAAACCGTCCGCCCTAACATCGCGGTACTGACCACCTATATTTCGGACTATATCTTTCCTGCGATTATCAAAGGGATCGAAGAAGTATTCAGTTCCGAGGGATATAATCTGATCCTGGCCAGTACCAACAATGATCCGGTGAAAGAGGCCCAATGTCTGGAAAACCTGATCAGCCAGGACATTGTCGCTCTGATTGTAGAGCCGACCCAAAGCGCGCAGCCCAGTTCCAATCTTGATTATTTCCACAAGCTTGAAACCAGAGGCATCCCTTATGTAATGATTCATGCCTGCTATCCCGAGTTGGACCCGGCCTACCTTGTCATGGACGATGAACGCGGCGGCTATCTGGCCACTCAGTATCTTTTGCAGCTTGGCCATCGGCGAATCGCCGGAATTTTCAAAAGCGACGATATGCAAGGAGTTCAACGCCGCCAAGGTTTTCTGGCGGCACTCGCTGAATATCAACTTTTACCCAACCCGAACTGGATTGGCAGCTATAAAACCGGGCAAATCCACTCCTACCCTTTTGAGTTCAGTCGGAGTTTACTTACGCAAGATCCGCGTCCTACCGCAATCGTCTGTTACAACGACCAGATCGCTTTGGAAGTGTTGGAAGCGATCCGTCATGCGGGCCTCAAGGTTCCTCAGGATATTTCATTAATCGGCTATGACGATTCACTGCTAGCCTCCGCCTCCGAGGTAAAGCTGACTACTTTTAAGCATCCGAAAGCAGAAATGGGCCGTCAGGCAGCCCGATTTGTCATCGATATGCTGAATGGCCGGATCGCGAAACCAAGTCTCACCTATCCTCCGGAGTTAATCATCCGTTCTTCCTGTCGAACTCTTTGAAATGCGATCATCCATCCTTTTCCGAATATCCGTTAGAATCATCGCCAAGGAGTTTGACGGGGGCCGGCGAATCCATTATAATGGTTGTACGTACAAGTATTGCATCCGATATATCAAATTACCAAAATAAATAAAGCAAAAAAAGGAGCGTAGGTAAAATGAAGACAGACCCCTTGGTTCTGGGATTGGATTTTGGGACCGATTCGGTGCGCGCCCTAGTCGTCAACGCCTCCAACGGAAAGGAAGAAGCCAGTGCAGTCGCTTACTACCCGCGTTGGGCGAAAGGAAAGTATTGCGATCCGGATAAGTTCCAATTCCGGCAACACCCTCTTGATTATGTGGAGAGCTTGGAATCGGCTATTCGAGAAGCTTTGGCGAAAATGCCAGCCGGCTCCGGCGAAGCCATCGTCGGCATCGGCATCGACACCACAGGGTCCACTCCTTGCGCCATCGACCAAGCGGGGCTGCCTTTGGCCCTCCGGCCCGAATTTTCTGACAACCCCAACGCCATGTTCATCCTCTGGAAAGATCATACCGCCATCCGCGAAGCTCAAGAAATTAATGAAATTGCCAAGTCCTGGGGCGGGACCGATTTTACCAAATATGAAGGTGGCGTTTATTCGTCGGAGTGGTTTTGGGCGAAGATCTTGCATGTTTTACGGGAAGATAAGGCGATTCGGGAGGCGGCGTTCTCCTGGGTCGAACATTGCGATTGGATTCCAGCATTGCTGACCGGGATGGTGGATCCCCTCTCCATGAAACGGAGCCGTTGTGCCGCGGGGCATAAGGCAATGTGGCACCAGGAATGGGGCGGCCTGCCGGATGAGGCGTTTCTGACCCGGCTCGATCCCTTATTGGCCGGACTGAAGGGACGGTTATTCACTGAGACCGTCACTTCCGATGTCAAAGTCGGCGGATTAACCCCGGAATGGGCCGAGCGTTTGGGAATGAAGCCGGGCACCGCGGTGGCGGTGGGCGCCTTCGATTGCCACATGGGCGCGGTCGGCGCCGAGATCACCGAGGCGACCCTGGTGAAGATCATGGGGACTTCCACCTGCGATGTCATGATAGCCGCGCCGGAGGTAATCGGCACGAAATTAGTTTCGGGAATCTGCGGCCAGGTGGACGGTTCGGTCATTCCCGGAATGATCGGCTTGGAAGCCGGACAATCGGCATTCGGCGATGTGTATGCCTGGTTCCGCCGGTTGATCGCTTGGCCGCTCCAGGCGATCCTGCCGGAAACTTCCTTAATTGACAGTGCCACCGCTGAAAAACTGCGCGCGGAAATCGAATCCAAAATTCTGTTGAAACTCACCGCCGAAGCCGCACAATTGGGCCCCGAAGAGACCAGTCTGCTGGCTCTGGATTGGTTAAACGGCCGCCGGACGCCTTTTGCCGATCAAACGCTGAAAGGCGCGGTGCTCGGCTTAACATTGGGAACTACCGCTCCGAAACTCTTCCGGGCTTTGGTTGAGGCTACCGCCTATGGCGCCAAGGCGATCGTGGAACGCTTCCAGGAAGAGGGCGTCCAAATCGACCAAGTCATCGCCATTGGCGGCATCGCCAAAAAGAGCGATTTCGTAATGCAGATCACCGCCGACGTGTTGAATATGCCGATCAAAGTCGCCGAATCCGAGCAAGCCTGCGCACTCGGCGCCAGCATGTTCGGAGCGGTGGCCGGCGGGCTTTTTGCCACCATCCATGACGCCCAGGCCAAACTGAACGGCGGTTTTAGCAAGACGTACGTGCCGATCCCCGAGAATGCCCTGCGGTATCAGAGCAGCTATCAATGCTATCTCTCGGTCGGCAAATCTTTGGAAAAGACTTTACAGGCTTTATAAGTTTTGGATCATGAGAATCTCGTCGCAAAGAGGTGTCGGATCATGCTTGAATCCCTAAAAGAGCAGGTACTTGAAGCGAATCTGGAGCTAAACCGCAGGAACTTGGTGATCTATACTTGGGGCAATGTCAGCGGGATCGACCGGGAAAAAGGGTTCGTTGTCATTAAACCGAGCGGAGTCCCTTACGAGGAACTTCGGGCGGATGCCATGGTCGTATTGACTCTGGACGGCCGGATCGTCGAGGGAACGCTGAACCCCTCCTCGGATACCCCGACCCACCTGGAACTGTACCGCAGTTTTCCCACCATCGGCGGCGTGGTCCATACCCATTCCCCGTATGCCACTTCCTGGGCGCAGGCCCGGGTGGGAATTCCTTGCTACGGGACGACTCACGCCGATTATTTTTACGGCACGATTCCCTGTACCCGGCCGCTCTCCCGAACCGAGATTGAGAGCGAGTATGAACTCAATACCGCCAAAGTGATCGTAGAGCGTTTTCAAGATCTGAACTATCAATTCGTCCCGGGAGTTCTGGCGGCCGGACACGGACCCTTCACTTGGGGCAAAAATGCGCTGGATGCGGTCCACAACAGCGTGGTTCTGGAGGAGATCGCCAAGATGTCCCTCCATACGCTGCAGTTGAACCCGGCGGCCGAACCGGTCTCCCAGTATCTGCTCGACAAGCATTTCTTGCGCAAACACGGACCCAATGCCTACTATGGCCAGAAGACCGCGGAAAAATAGCGTTCCGCCATTCCAATCCCCTATCTGACTGAAGACGAAACCAGGCTACCCTGAGCCATACCGGGTAGCCTGGTTTTTGATTTTCGAATCGTTTACTTCAGGGCCAGCCGGTAGATAGCTAAAACGTCCGCCCGCCGCAACTTCACGAAGTTGCCGATCGTCTGGCGATCGCCGGCCGTACATTTGTCGGCCATCTCTTCCAGCTTTTCCTCGGGGATCTGTAGCTCATTCAGTCTCGTCGGCAGACCCAACGAGCGGTAGAAGGATTCCAAGCGCTTGATTCCTTCCAGGGCCGTCCGCTCCGGCGAACCGAAACTGCAATCGACATTCCAGACCCGTACCGCGTACTGTGCGAAACGAGCCAAATCGTGGCGGTAAACATACTTCATCCAGGCCGGAAAGATTACCGCCAGGCCGGCGCCATGGGCGACATCGTAGGCTGCGCTGAGCTCATGCTCGATATCATGGGAACCCCAATCGCCGGTCCTCCCGGTATTCAGGAGGTTATTATGGGCCACGGTTCCGGCCCACATCACCTCGGCCCAGGCCGCGTAATGATCCGGCTCCGCCGCCAATAACGGCGCATTTTGAATGATGGTTTTCAGCGTGGCCTCGCAGAGCCGGTCGGTAAAGTCCACCTCCCGGGTGTTGGTAAAATAGCGCTCCATGATATGGGCCATGATATCCGAAGCGCCGCAAGCCATCTGGTATTTGGGCAGCGTGAATGCCAATTCCGGATTGAGGATCGAGAAACGGGGATAGATCAGCTCCGAATTGAAGCCCCGCTTGTACCAACCATCCTCGTTGGTGATGACACTGGCGGTGCTGGCTTCGCTGCCGGCGGCCGGAATTGTCAGGACCGTCCCCACCTGGAGCGCCTCCTTCAATTCCGCCTTGCCGCTGAAGAAATCCCAGACATCCCCGGCATAAGGGACGCCCATGGCGATCGCTTTGGCCGAATCGATGACGCTGCCGCCGCCGGCCGCCAGGATAAAGCCGATCCCCCGCTCCCGGCAGAGCTGAATGCCTTGCCGGACCAGGCTCAGCCGCGGATTCGGCTGAACCCCGGCCAGCTCGACGATGTCCACCCCGGCCCGCCGCAAGGAGGCGACGATCCGATCATATAACCCGGTCCGGCGAATCGAGCCGCCGCCGTAATGCAGCAGCACCTTATCTCCATAAGCGCGGACCTCGGTCCCCGCTTGTTCTTCCATGCCCTTCCCGAAAAGGATCTTGGTTGGATTTTGAAAGATAAAGTTTTCCACCCACTCACTCTCCCTTCCATCCAATTTTGCGAAGCCGATGAAGGCGCCGCCTGATCACGTTTTCGAAACGGCGCCCGAGATCCGCCGCCATCCCCACCCCGCTTCGGGATGGGGATGGCCGAAACCAAAACTTTCACTCAAGCTTTTTCGAAGCGTTGTGATAAACCCTGCCCGAAGGCCAGGGTGAACACAAAAGCTCGGAAAAGCAAGTGATAAAGTCGTTTTTTAGTCCACTGAAAGGCTGATTTCCGTTTCGAAAGACTTTATCACATGGCTTTTAGAAGCGTTGTGATAAACCCTGTCCGAAGGCCAGGGTGAACACAAAAGCTCAGAAAAGCAAGTGATAAAGTCGTTTTGAAATCCTTTTGCCAGTCGAATCGTTTGGAAAGAGACTTTATCACATGGCTTTTAGCGAAACGGATTCTCATCCCGGTATAGCATTCCCGCCGGCTGATTGAAAGCGACATCGGCGACGCCCAGCATCTTCATGGCGGCGAACAGGACCTTTCCGGCATGATCAAAAGCCACGCCGGCATGGTGCGGGTAGCGTTTGGCGATGAGCACATGCCGGTAAAAACGGGCCATTTCCTTGATGGCGAAGATCCCGATGCCGCCGAACGACTTCGGATCGGCGTCGATGACTTCGCCTTCCGCGACATAGCTGCGCAGGGTACAGTCGGCGGTGCTTTGGAGCCTAAAGAGGGTCACCGCGCCGGGCCGGATGGTCCCTTCCAGCGTACCGCGGGTAATGTCAGGCTCCTTGCCGGACTCCAGCAAACGGTGCATGATCAGCTGATACTTCATGGCGGCGTTCTTCATGCAGCTGCTCGGGGTATTGCCGCAATGGAAGCCCATGAAAAGATCGTCGTTGCGGTAGCCCTGAAAAGCGGCGGGATTATTCTGCACCATGTCGCGGGGCACGGTATTGTTGATGTCCAACAAGGTGGCCGGCTTCTCCGTGGCGCAGGTGATGATGTACTCGCTCAACGCGCCGTAGATATCGGTCTCACAGGATACCGGGATCCCCCGGGAGGCAAACCTGGAATTGACGTAGCAGGGAACGAATTTAAACTGCGTCTGGAAGGCGGGCCAGCATTTGTTGGCAAAGACCGCATACTCCGAGGCGCCCAGATGATCGGCCAGCCAATCTTTCAAGGTCAGTTCATATTGGGCCAGGCGCGGCAGAATCCCCGGATAGCCGTTGCCGGCCGCCCCCAGCTCCGCCTCCATCTCGGCGATCACCCCGGCGATCCGCTCGTCCCCGGCATGGTTGTTGTAAGCTTCAAATAGATCCAGCTCCGAATTTTCCATAATCTCGACCCCCAGATCGTACAGGGGCTTGATCGGAGCATTGCACGCCAAAAAGTCCTGCGGCCGCGGGCCGAAGCTGAAAATCTTCAACTTCGCGAGACCCAGGATAACCCGGGCGATAGCCTCAAAATCAGCGATCAGCGCCGCGATCTCATCGGGAGTTCCGACCGGATATTCGGGAATGTAGGGATTCAACCCTCGCAGCCCCAGGTTGTAGGAGGCGTTCAGCATGCCGCAATAGGCGTCGCCGCGGCCGCCGACCAGATTGGTCTCGGTCTCCTCGGCCGCCGCCACAAACATGGCCGGGCCGTCAAATTTCTGGGCCAGCAGCGTCTCGGGGCCTTCGGGACCGAAATTTCCGAGATATACCACCAAGGCATTCACGCCGGCATCCTTCAACTCCGCCAAAGCCTTGAGGACATCCTTCTCATTTTCGACCGTCGTCTGCACTTCGGTGATCCGGAGCTTCTTGTCCGTACAAGTTTGGACAACCGCTTTCCTGCGCTCGGCACTGAGCTCCACCGGGAAACAGTCCCGGCTCACCGCCACAATGCCCAGCTTCACTTGGGGAATGTTCATCATGGTTTAAACCTCCTCGATTTTTTTAAATCAGACATTACTGCATCGTTCCGACCTGCTTTTTGAAGATCTTGGGGTCATGAATCTCAAAATATTATTCGGAAGATATCCCGGATTTCCTTTCCCCTATCCGAAAGAATTTGGCAAAATCCCCAAAAAAAGCTTCCTTAGCGCATCAAGCTCGGTACTGCCCCACAGACCCACCCTTAAAGGGGAACCATCCCGTCCGGAGCACGGGCAATTGCCCCCGGGGGCGGCGGGAGGGCTTCCCCGGCCTCCGGCAGACCTTCCGAAGCCCACGGCGGATCCGCCGCAGCTTTCGGAGGAAGCTCCGAAAGCAACCGCGAACCTTCCAAAGGCTTCGGCAGTGGCGCTACAGGTTTTACCAATCCCGCCAAAGCTCATGGAAAAGCGTCCGGAAAGCGTAGCGGATCTGCCGCACCCTCCAGCCACTCGAGTCTGACCGGCGGGGCTGACGTTGATTCGAGCGGGGCGAAATTTTCCGGCCGGATTGAAACCAGCGGCCAAATATGTTAAATTAAAGAAAAAAGAAGCGAAAAAGCATCATTTCTTTATTGAAAATAAATCCCGAACGGATATAATTTAAAAGGAAAAGAAGTTGTTTTCCGATGACCGGGGGGTCCAGCCGTTTCTTCGGGAATTGTGATGAGTTCAGTCTGTTTTTAGGAGGTAAATATGAAGAAATTTTTCATACTTATCTGCATTGCATTGATCGCTTTGCTATTTCAGATCCAATGCCTGGCAATGAATACCGTCGCCAGCACTGAGATACCCAATGCCGACAAAAAGTTGATCATCGACGCCACCATCAGCGACATGGTGAACCGGGGCTTCTCCGTGGTCAGCGTCAATGAGTACCAGATATCATTC
Organism: Hydrogenispora ethanolica; assembly: GCF_004340685.1. Lineage (NCBI taxonomy): Bacteria > Bacillati > Bacillota > Hydrogenispora > Hydrogenispora ethanolica. The sequence goes on from NZ_SLUN01000011.1 coordinate 29,577, forward strand.
AAACGCGACTTGTTCAACGTTCCCAAAGCCATGCTGTTCGATCCCAAGCTCAACGGCACGCCGGAAGGCCGGATTACGCTCAATATCGTCCAGGTCAACCGGAACGTACGGATCGTTGCCGAAGCCAAGATCTTCACCAACCCCAACAGCGGTTACGAACGCAGTTTCCCGGTCGACGCCAAATATATTCAGCCGCTGCTGGACGACATGAAGTACAAATTTATCGGGGCGATCAAATTTCAGATCAAATGGTCTTCCTTATAATTCTGGCATGACGGAAATTCTCCCGGTAAAAGCCGGACCTTCGGGTTCCCCGGGTGGGAAACATCTCGATAACGTTACATATCCGCGGCGTATCGCAACCATGAAACCGTGCCCGGGCTCCCAATCGGCCCGGGTTATTTGATGTCCGGGCCCGAATGGGCCGTTTTAAAAGCCATGTGATAAAGTCTCTTTCCAAACGATTCGACTGGCAAGAGGATTTCAAAACGACTTTATCACTTGCTTCTCTGAGCTTTTGTGTTCACCCTGGCCTTCGGACAGGGTTTATCACAACGCTTTTAAACCAACGGTGAAACGCCGTGATCTGCCTTTGGCCGGTGGGCGTGGCGCAGCAACCTCCGGTCGAGGTGCAACGTAATTCCGGCGCCAAGGACCGGCCGACCCGGTCGGCAGCATCCAGCGCTTCGTGGAACGGCAGCACCGCATCGCCCCCCGCCAGCGCCAGATCCGCATAGACAATGGCCATGCAGACCGCGCTCAAAATCCGGCTGAGACAGGGCTGTTCAAAACCGCCCGGAATCGGATCGCACGGCAAGCCCATCATCGCTTGGATCATCAAGGAAGCCGCCTGCTCCACCTGGAGCGGAGTCCCGCCAGCCATCTCGGTGATGGCCGCGGCGGCCATCGCGCCGCAGACGCCGCATTCTCCGGCGCATCCGATCACTTCTCCCGTCGGCGCAGTACGGGTATAAGCGATCGCGCCCACTCCGGCCGCGACGAACAACCCCCGCAACAGGTCCTCGTCTCCGAAGCCATGCGCTTCCCGAACCGCGCACAACGCCGCATAGAGATAACCGCCGCCGGTCCCCATCGGACCGGGCACGATCTCCACCCCGGGCTGCTTGCGGTTGACGCCCAGGGCCAGCCGGACCGCTTCGGCAAGCACCGGTCCGGCCAGCGTGTTTCGCTCCTGATAGCGAGGCCAGATCCGGTCGTCCCGCCGGGTGAAAGGCGATTGATCCGGCTGCTCGGGTTCCTGATAAACCGCGTGGGTTTGGCGGTACATCTTTCGTTCCAGCTCTTTCATATAGGCGATCACATCCTCGCGTCCCCAGCCGGACGCGGCCATCTCGTACTGGATCGCGGCTTCGGCCAGGCTCCAGCCCCGCTCCGCCGCAACTTCCCGCCAGCCCGTCATCGTATCGAAAAGTTGCGGCCGCTTGGCAGCGCTCGTCACCACCGGAAGGATCGCCTGCATCCATGCGATCCGGATTCCGGGGAGCAGGCGTTGCAGCGCCGGCAGGTCGGGCCATGCCGAAAGCCGGTAATAATATAACAGGCCCGATTCGTCACTGGCCAGTTGGCCCTGGTCTACCTTCCCGGACAGTCCGTCGGAGATCGACTGAAGCGTTTCGCCGCCGATGCGCCGTTCAGGGTCGAATATCAGCAACACATGAGCGTCCCCCCGCGTCTCCAAGGGAAACCCTTCCACCCGGCGGGTAATCACCATCCCGCCGCCGATGGAATCGCCCACCAGGCTCACCGTCAGACCGCTCCTGCCGGTCAGGATGATTTTGAGCGCATTGGGATGGGAGCTCTCCGGCAACGTCTCCTGCCGGAAGCGGTATTTCACTCCCGAAGCGTCGGCAATCCGCCGCGCCTCAAAGAGCCGCGGATCGTGGGGAAGCATGCCCAAAGCGCCGCCCAGCATTCCGACATCCTCACTCATCAGGCCAAACGTCCCCGCGAAAGAACCCTGCGGATCCATGACGAATTCCGCTTCGGCCAGCTCTTCGCCGAGCAGGGAACGGGCCAGCCATCCCAAGCGGCAGGGCCCCGCCAGGTGGGAGCTGGAACCGGGCTGCATCACCGGCCCGAATACGTCATTAAAGAACTCCGGATATAACGTTATCATCCTCACTCACCTCTCCAGGCTTCTTCTTGATAAAAAAACGGGCCTCTTACGAAACCCGCACCCGTTGCAAAAACTGTTTGGTCCGTTCCGAATGCGTCTGGTGAAAGAACGTGGCCGCATTGCCTTCCTCGACGATGACTCCGTTATCCATGAATACGACATGGCTGGCGACTTCCTGGGCGAAGTTCATCTCGTGGGTCACTACCAGCATCGTCATCCCTTCCCGGGCCAGCGCTTTCATGACTTCCAGCACTTCGCCCACCAGCTCCGGATCGAGTGCCGAGGTCGGCTCGTCGAACAGGATGGCTTGCGGCTCCAAAGCCAAGGCCCGGGCGATCCCCACCCGCTGTTGCTGCCCTCCGGAAAGCTGGGCCGGGTAAAAATGCAAGCGATCCTGAAGCCCCACTTTCTCCAGGAAATGCAGGCTCTTGGCCTCGGCTTCCCGTTTGGGCAGGCGCTTGACGGTGACCAGGCCTTCCATCACATTCTCCAGCGCGGTTTTGTTCCGGAACAGGTGATAATGCTGGAAAACCATGGCCGTCTTCTGGCGCAGGGCCAGGATGGCCGCGCGGCTGGCATGAGCGGCGCTCACCGTCATCTCGCCGATGCGCACCGTTCCCTGATCCGGCTTCTCCAGGAAGTTAATGCACCGGAGCAATGTCGACTTGCCGGAACCGCTGGGGCCCAGGATTACCACGACCTCCCCCTGTTTCACCGCCAGATCGATCCCATGCAATACTTCGGTCCGGCCGAACGATTTATGGATATTTTGCAACTCGATCATGCCGTTTTTGCCCCCTCAAACCGTTTGGCCCGGGTTTCCAATACTGCCACGACCCGCTCGACCAAGATGCAGATCCCCCAGTATATCAGCGCGACCACGATATATACTTCAAAAAATTGCAATCCCCGCGCCCCAAGGATCTTCGCCTGGCCCATCATCTCCACCACCGAGATCATAAATGCCAGCGAAGTATCTTTGATGAGGCTGATGAAGGTATTGCCGAAGCTCGGCAGGGCGATGGCCACCGCTTGCGGCAGAATAATGCGCCGCATTCCCTGCAGCCGGGTCATTCCAATCGATAGCGCCGCTTCCATCTGGCCTTTGTCAATGGCCTCGATGGAGGCGCGGATGGTCTCCGATAGATACGCTCCGACATTCAAGGTGAATGCGAAATAGATGAAGACGATGGCCGGGATGCCGTTCACATTGAGATTCCAGCCATAGTTCAGCTGCAGATATTCGAGGACTTTGGGGATCCCGTAATAGGCCAGATAGATCTGGACCAATAGCGGAGTTCCCCGGGTAAAAGAGATATACAGAGCAGCCAATTGCTTCGCTAGCGGCACCCGGTAGATCCGGACCAACGCCGTGGTCAATCCGACGAACAGGGCTAACACCATGGAGACCGCCGTGATATTCAGGGTGACCGGCACCACCTGCAGGACATCCGGAATGATTGCAATCATGAACTGAAAATCAAACAATGGTTTCATGGCACGCTTCCGTTTCTCAAATTTTTTCAATTTATAGTCGGGAGGATTCCTTCATCAACCCCGCTCCAAGTCTCCAAAATCTACTACCCCCTGGATCCTCAGAGGGATGGAGGGGGTAGTAGGTTCCTTGCTCTTCAGAGCCGGCTTATCACAAATTGGCGCCCTTTTCTCAAGTCCATTATTTGGTGAAATCAGCGCTGAACCATTCCTGGGACAGCTTTACCAAGACGCCTTCTTTCTTGAGTTCCGCCAACGCTTTATCGAATTTGGCCTTCAATTCCTGGCCCGCTTTGTCTTTACGGAAGACAAAATGACTGGGAACCAGCGCAAGCGGTTTGCCGACCAGCTTGACATTGAGGCCTAGCTGCTTAACATTATAGCCGACCGTCAGCCGTTCATTCAAGGTCGCATCCAGCCGTCCGGCGACGATATCCTGTAATACGGTGGTCAGATTGCCGTCATAGTATTTGATCTCGAATTCTTTTTTCGCATTGTTGTAATCTTCCAATATTTTCGTATAATTGCTGCCAACGCCGGTTCCGACCTTGAAACCCTTCAGATCGGCCAGGCTATTGATGGCGCCGGTCCGATCGCCCCTGACAATGATCTGGGCACCGGAAATGAGATAGCTGTCGGAGAAGATATACTTCTTTTCCCGTTCCGGATTCTTGCTGATCTGATTGGCAATCACATCAAACTTTTTGGTCTCCAACCCCAGGAACATGCTGTCCCAAGGAGTCGGAAGGAACTTCACGTCCAAGTTCGCTTTTTTGGCGATGGCTCTGACAACTTCTACATCGTAACCGGTTAAATTGCCTTTATCATCGACATATGTAAAGGGTGCGTAAACTCCCTCGGTTCCAACCAAAATGGTCTTCTTTGACGGGGACGCCGCGAAGGCACTGCCGGCCAGAATGATACCAATTAAGGCCATGGCCAGGATGAACCTGAAATTTTTCATGATGGACGCTCCTTTTAAGTAAAAATCTATATAATTATTCTTATAATAATGCTAGGAATTAAGTTTGTCCAGTATCATTTGTTGCAGCAGCTAACAAATACTTTGAAGACCAAGTTTTCGCACTCATTCTGACGAAAACTTGGTCTTCGTCTTCCAGACATTTCTTATCAGATTACGCAGAATTCAAATAATAAAAAATTCGAGTTAAGCTTCCTGAAATACCGGTGTGGACAAATAGCGTTCTCCGGTATCCGGCAGCAATACGACAATTGTCTTTCCTTTGTTTTCAGGCCGCTTCGCGATTTGAGTGGCGGCAAAGGCAGCTGCCCCGGAGGAGATCCCGACCAGCAGACCTTCGGACTTGGCCAGTTTGCGGGTGGTTTCAAAAGCTTCCTCATTCTTCACCTTAAAGATTTCGTCGAGAACCGCGCGGTTTAAGATATCGGGCACAAAGCCGGGGCCGATCCCTTGAATTTTGTGCGGGCCCGGATTGCCGCCCGAAATGACCGGGGAATCAAACGGCTCAACCACGACGATTTGAACGGAAGGTTTCCGTTGTTTCAACACCTCGCCCACTCCGGTGATGGTTCCGCCGGTTCCCGCGCCGCCCACAAAGATGTCGACCTGACCGTCGGTATCCCGCCAGATCTCCTCGGCGGTCGTCTGCCGGTGAATCGCCGGATTGGCCGGGTTCTTGAATTGTTGCGGAATGAAGGAGTTCGGTGTCGCCGCGGCCAACTCCTCCGCCCTGCGAATCGCGCCTTTCATGCCTTCGGCGCCCGGCGTCAGTACCAATTCCGCCCCCAGCGCTTTTAAAAGATTCCGTCGCTCGATGCTGAAAGTCTCAGGCATCGTTAAAATTAATCTGTAACCACGCGCGGCCGCCACGAAAGCCAGCGCGATACCGGTATTGCCGCTGGTCGGTTCGATGATCACGGAATCTTTGGTGAGCAGACCCTTTTCCTCAGCGTCTTTAATCATCGCATAGCCGATCCGGTCTTTCACGCTGCCGGCAGGGTTAAAATACTCCAGCTTTGCAATGAGCCGCGCTTCCAAGCCTTGCGCCTTGTTATAATTGGATAATTCCAGCAGCGGCGTATTCCCGATTAAATCCACTAAACTTTTGACGATTTTGGTCGACACTTTCATCCCTCCAAAATAATTCCTTTTATTCCTAGTGATTTACTATGTTTAATTCCATAATAACCCTTCATTTCAAAATTGTCAATAAGCAAACGGAAAAGAATCTCAATCTCATACGCGTAAGTACTGACTAATCTAAAGGACCTCGGTGGCGTCGGACAATTGACGTAAGGCCTCGTCAATGAAGTCTGGAATCTCCAAGGCTCTTATTCCACAGGCCGCCAATTTCTCGACAGCACCGGGTCCAATCCGGCTGACGATCACCGCCTGGCAATCAGCCAAAGTCTCAATGGTGCGTTGATGTCTGGATTCATCCGCTTTTTCCCAGTTGCAGGAAGGACAATTGGCGCGCAACCCAATAAATTCAAATTCATTTTGCTCGTTCCGGTCAAAGATAAGAAACTGGGTCGCCCGCCCGAAATGCTGATTGACATATTTCCCATCGCTACTCGCTATAGCCACTCGATAACTCACCTTTTTGCCTCCTTTTCCATTTTATACGCTCCAGTAGAACTTATAGTCCATTGTAAAATATGCCCACTTAAAGGAAAAGCCCATTTCATTGATTGCCTGGATATGTTTTCCGTTCATTACAAGCCGAAAAATAGCCGTCATGCATGGCTTAAAAAAACGGTATCACCGAAATGCGGATAAAAATCACTAAACCCGGTACGGTTTTCGGAGATTTTTTTACAAAAATTGTCCAGTATTTAAATATGATTAGTTATAATATGAATTTTTCCAGTTTTGTCGATTATAAGGCTCAAGTCTATAATTATTAATATTTCTAAAAATTTCAACCAGAAAGTGCTTTAGTTTTTTTATATGTGTACGAAAATATATTATGACTGACCATTTAGTAAAGAAAATAAAGAAACCTCATCCATGGCGTTTTTTTCAATTTCAATTGCTAGTTTTTTACCAAAGGTGGTGTAGGATAATGAAAAAAAGATAAAAAATTAAAGCCGTCAAGATTTAACAATTTCCTTCGCAATGTCACGAATGAAAATTAGAGGATTAAAAGAAGGGTGATAATAATGCTTAAAGACATGGAAGTCGGCAAAAAATTGGCACTAGGGTTCGGAATCGTAGGGTTACTCATCATTATGATGGCGGTTTATTCAATCTTCGGTCTGGTTCAGATCGATCAAGGCATCAAAAAAGTAGTGGAGGATCGGATGCCCAAAACCATTTGGGCCAATGAGATTAGCGAGAACACCAATGTAGTCGCCCGGGCCCTCCGTAATATGTTGCTGTGGAATGACCCGTCCAAAGTGACGGAAGAAGAAAAAAGAATCGTGGACTCCACAGCGAAAATCGAACGCCAATTGAAAAAATTGGAGCAAACCATCCATTCCGACGAAGGGAAAAAAGTGCTTCAAAAGGTATTGGCTGCCTACAATGAATATAATCCGGCATTGGCCCATCTCCGCCAACGGATCCATGAAGGCAAAAAAGCCGAGGCTATCGCCTTGCTCTTTACCGAAATGCGCCAAAAACAGAACGCTTATCTCCAAACATTAAGCGATCTCGTCACTTTCCAAACCGCCCTAATGTCCGAGAGCGGTCAACAAGCATACCAGCTCATCCAGCGCACTACCTTTTTCCTGATTCTTATCTCGGTGATCTGTTTGATTCTGGCCTGCGGTATCACTCTGCTGATGACCCGCAGTATCACCGGGCCGCTGAAAGAATGCGTCGATGTGGCGGAGAAGGTTGCCCAGGGTGATATCTCCTTCACCATTGAAGTTCAACGAAAAGATGAACCCGGATTGGTCCTCGTCGCGATGAAAACCATGACGGAAAGCATCCGGAATATGCTGAAGGATGCCACTGAATTGGTCGAAGCCGCCAAACAAGGAATGCTAAGCACCCGGGCCGACGCCGTCAAACACCAGGGAGATTTCCGTAAGATCATTGAAGGATTCAATCATACACTGGATGCCATGGTTCAGCCGGTCCAAGAAGCCTCTCAGGTGTTGCAGGAGATGGCCCAGGGAAATCTGCAAACCGCCATGAATGGAGACTATCAAGGCGATCATGCAGTCATCAAAGATGCTCTGAACCATACCATCCTCTCGATCCGGAATTATATCGCAGAAATCTCCGCGGTTTTGACCGCGATGGCCGGCGGAGATCTGAATGTGGCGATCCAAAGTGATTATCGGGGCGATTTCGTTCAGATCAAAGACTCTTTAAACCGCATCATCGATTCGTTCAACGAGATCTTAGGCGAGTTTTATCATGCTGCCGATCAGGTAGCCTCAGGAGCCAAGCATGTCTCCGATTCCAGCCAGATATTATCCCAGGCCGCCACGGAACAAGCGAGTACGGTTCAGGAGATTACCGCGTCCATGACCGAGATTGCCGCCCAAACCAAGCAGAATGCCGTCAATGCCAACCAGGCCAGCGAACTGGCAGTCGCCGCCAAGGGGTATGCGATCGAAGGCGATCAACAGATGGGGGTCATGCTCAATTCGATGGAGTCCATTAACGAGGCCTCGGGGAACATCTCCAAGATTATCAAGGTAATCGACGAGATTGCTTTTCAGACCAATATTCTGGCTCTGAATGCCGCCGTCGAGGCGGCCCGGGCTGGGCAACACGGCCGGGGTTTCGCCGTGGTGGCCGAGGAAGTCCGAAACCTGGCGGCACGCAGCGCTGACGCAGCCAAAGAAACCACTGCTTTGATCGAAGGCTCCATTCAAAAGGTGGAATCCGGCACTCTAATTGCCAATCATACCGCAGAAGCTCTAAACCGAATCGTGGACGGTATTACCGAGGCTGCTTCGCTAATCGGAAATATCGCTACCTCCTCCAACGAACAGGCTTCGGGCATCACCCAAGTTGATCAAGGCATCTCCCAAGTAGCCCAAGTTACTCAGACCAATACCGCCACGGCCGAACAGTGCGCCTCAGCCAGTGAAGAGCTGTCCAGTCAGGCCGATCTTTTAAAGAGCATGGTTCAGAGATTTAAGCTGAGAAAACAACGGAACGCCCAACGAATGCCCGGCGATGCCAATTCCTTCACCAAACCGGCCCTGGAAGTCAACGGCTTGGATTGCAGCTTGCGGCAAGTGGCAGCGGCCGTCCAGCCGTTCGCTCCTCAGAGTTCAGCGGAGTTCGGTAAATACTGATGGGATCAAAATCAGCCCAAAACCACGATTCCGGTTTCTTTCGTAACTCATTATGAACGCCGGAGGCATCCATTTCGGACTCCTGAGCAACTTTTGACAGTACCTCTTCTCATTCTTAACCTGGCGGGGATTTTCTGACTCAAGAAAATCTCCGCCCAAAACTTGCATGACTGGAACGGAAGGCCGCCCGAGGGCAGCCCTACCTGCTACGCCCGCTGCAAAGTCTGAAGAAGGAACCTCTTTGGCGATTCGGAGGAAATTGGGCCATGGCTGAAGTCAGCTTCCCTTGAAGGATTCCGATGCCGGGCGCATACTAAAACCCCCGGATACTTTGAATATCCGGGGTTTTACGACTCTGGCTATCAATTAAACGCCAGTTTAGGGATTATTACGCTTAAGGTTTAGTGGAGTACCAGATTACTTGGTAACTACCGACACACCTGTATCGACGACTTTACCATCGGCCTTAACTTTGCCGGTTAAAACGCTAACCGCCGTTTTTAAGCCTTCATAACCCATCACCGACGGATTTTGGACCATGGTCGCCTTTAAAAATCCGTTTTTAATCAAACTTTTAATTGCGTCGGACGAATCGAAGCCAATACCGATAACCGATTGGCCTGACTCTTTGATGGCATTGCCGGTACCAACCGCGGAACCCTCATTAGCGCCAAAGATGCCGACGCAGCCCTGGGTAATATAGTTGGTGGCGATATCTTTTGCTTTTGCGGCATCACCGTCGCAGTATTGGGTCGCCAGCAATGTATAGCCCTTGCCGCGTAAAGCCGCGCGGAAGCCCTTTTCACGAGCGACGGTCGAGGCCGTTGCCGCGTTAACACTGATAATACCGATTTTCCCTTTTTTAATGCCCGCTTTGGCCAGGTTCTTGAGCATTTCATTACCGGCTGTTTTGCCTGCGCCTTCGTTATTGGTTGCATACGTGGCAACTGCCGGGAATTTGGCGGGAGAGTCAACGTAAATAATTTGGACCTTTTTCGCTTGTGCTTCTTTCAATGCGGAAGTTACAGCATCCGGGCCGTTCGCGGCAAGCAAAATCGCGTTGGCGCCGTTGGCTACGGCGTTATTGATCATCTCGATTTGCTTGGCATCGTCTTTTACGTCCGGAGCAGTCCATTTGTAATCAACATTACCGAGCTCGGCAGCTGCCTTTTTACAACCTTGATCAATTCCCGCCCAATACTGGTCCATTTGATCCATGGTAATCAGGAAAATTTTAAATGATTGGGGCGCGGCATTGATAGATACCGCCGAAAAACATAACGCGAGGACCAGTACCAAAAGCGTGCATCGGAACAGTTTTTTCATTAATCTTTCTCCTCCCTTTTATATAAAAGCCTTTTTGGCTTTTATTAACTGGCTTTTACCATCGTCGGCTTCATCGTTGTCTTGGACTTGGTTTTATCGGTTCTCCTGGTTCGTACAATGACGTCCATGAATACGGATAATACCACAATGATGCCGATAACGATATTGCGGATCGCCACAGGCGCGCCTGCAAATTGCAGACCGTTTGCCAAAGCGCCCCAGATACATGCGCCGACAACGGTACCCAGCAGGATCCCCTGTCCTCCGAGAGTACTCACTCCACCGATAACGGCCGCCGCAACAGCATATAATTCGTAAGAGTTACCCGCATCCATGGTACCCATCCCCGTGGTCGCACACGTGATAAGTCCGACAATCCCCGAACAAAATGCACTTACCACATAGGCCTTGATTACCGTATGCAAAGTGTTGACTCCGGAAAGGCGTGCCGCTTCCAAATTGCTGCCGGTCGCGTAAATATGCCGTCCCGTGCGGGTTTTGCTGAGCAAGAAGTTAAAAATGAACCATAAAACCACCGCGATAATGATTCCGTTAAAAATCCCAAAAGTTTTTCCATAGTAAAAAAAGTCACGGAAGGCATTGGCAACGGGGCCATCACCGATCAGATTGGTATTGTAATTGTTATTCACAATTTGGGCCACGCCACGGGCGATGGTCATCGTGCCCAAGGTCGCAATAAACGAAGGAAGCTTGCAGCCGGAAACCAAAAAACCATTCAGAACACCGGTAAACAAACAAATAACCATGGTAATTCCCGCTGCCACCCATGGGTCGACGCCACGGGTCATCAAGGTCGCGGACACCATACAGCTCATGCCGACCACCGAACCGATGGAAAGGTCGATGTTTCCGGTAATCAGTACAAAGGACTGGGCGATGCCTATCAAAAGAATCGGCGCAATTTGCCTCAAAAGATTGGCGATATTGACAGGCGAGAAGAACAGCGGGTTAATGATTCCAAAAACCAAACACATAATAATGAGACCGATGCCTACTGTGATGACCTGACCCATTCCCCGAATGCTTAGTAGTTTCTTCAGTAAGTTATTTTCCATCATTTTTACCCCTACATTTTTATATCCGTTTCGATTTGGATCAAATAAGTTTTAAGAAAATGATTTCAAATTATCGAATTACACAACTTTGCTTTCAAAGCGAGTGGCATATTCTAAAATAGCATTTTGTGTTACATTTTCCTGGTCCAGTTCTCCGGTGATCCTTCCGTCGCACATCACCAATATCCGGTCACTGATTCCCATAATCTCCGGCATTTCCGACGAAACGAACAATACGCCGATCCCTTCTTGCTTAAGCTCATTCATGATATTATATATTTCAACCTTGGCGGCAACGTCGATCCCCCGGGTCGGCTCATCAAAAATGACCACCTTGGAATTCCTGGCCAGCCACTTGGCCACAACCACCTTTTGCTGGTTACCGCCCGACAGGCTGGCGGCATCATTTTCGGGATTCGATAATTTAATGTTCAGGCTGGTAACAGCTTTTTCGATCATTTCCGTCTCTTTTTTCTGGTTGACAACGCCCAAGCCGTTACAGAGGATATCCAGGTTTGGCAACGCGATATTTTCCTTGATGCTCAAGCCGGTGCAAAGCCCGTCTTTCTTACGATCCTCCGGCGCGAGCACCAGTCCGGCTTTAATGGCATCCATCGGACAGTTGATGGTCACCGGTTCGCCATTGATGAAAATCTCTCCGGAATCCTTGGGATCAACCCCAAAAATCGCCCGGGTGGTTTCGGTCCGTCCCGCGCCCATCAAACCGGCGATTCCGACAATCTCTCCCTCATACAATTCAAAGCTGATGTCTCTGACCATTTTGCCGGCATTAATGTTTTTTACCTCGAAGACCTTTTGGCCGCGTTTCGTTTTGACGCGCGGGAATTTTTCTTTGATTTCCCGGCCCACCATGTTGGTGATGATTTCGGGCATGGTTATTTCTTTGAAAGCGGCACTGGTAATAAACTTGCCGTCGCGCATGATGGTTACTCTATCGACGATATATTGCAGCTCTTCCAGGCGGTGCGAAATATAAACAATCCCGCAACCGTTCTTCTTCAAATCCCTGATGATGGCGAAAAGTTCGTCGATCTCTTTACTGGTCAGCGCACTGGTGGGCTCATCCATGATCAGCACTCGGGCATCCGTGGAAAGCGCCTTGGCAATCTCCACCATCTGCTGCTTGGATACGGATAAATCCCCTACCACGGTCTGCGGATCGATATCGATTTTCAACCGGTTTAACAGTCTCCGCGCTTCCTCGTTCATCTCTTTGTCGGTCAAAATTCCGCCGCGGCACTTTTCTCTGCCGAGGAAAATGTTCTCGGCGACCGTAAGATGGGAACACATGTTGAGTTCCTGGTGGATGATGGCGACGCCTAAGGCCTGCGCTTTATGGGGCGTCATGTCTCCCACCTTTTTACCGAAAATGGTGATTTCTCCGCTGTCACGAGTGTATACGCCGGATAAAATTTTCATCAAGGTGGATTTGCCGGCGCCATTTTCCCCCAAAAGGGCCATCACCTCGCCTGAGCGTAAATAAAACGAAACATCGTCTAAGGCTTTCACTCCGGAAAATGACTTGCAAATATGCTCCATTGTAACAATATAGTCCGCCACTTAAGTCACCTAGTCCTTAATCAATTGATTCGTTTTCAAATCGATAATTAAATTATAACAAAGACGTAAATGTTTGAGGTATGGGGGAGTTTTTAGAAATGAGGGTGGATTTTATAGGAGTCAGTATAACCGGTGATCACTGGGGATTTTCGGTAAGCTTGTGATACTCGCCGCTGTAAAGTTCATTGATTAGCGTTCCTTTTTCCAAGACCAACAGACGGTCTGCTATCAAAAGCGAGTCGGAAAGATTTACCGCCAGAATGAGCACTGCCATTTTTTTGTCCAATAGCATTTTGATTAAGTTGCGGATTTGAAGGCGCATCGCCATATCCCCTTCGAAAAACGGGTTGACACAAATGACAACCTTTGGATTTTGCAAGTGGATTCGATAATACACCAGACTATACAGGGATTGTATCGAGAGCTTTGTAATGTCCCGCGCATGGATATCCGGACCGATAATCGGTTCATACTCCTTGACAATACTCTTTCTGATTGCGCTGCGCATCCAGAAGGGCCTAAGCTTTTTATCCGCTGTGAAACACATATTGTCAAAGTAGCTCATTTCTTTGAATAACAAATTCCGGATCGGTTTTTCCGGGATAAAGCCTAAGGTTTGGAAGGCTTTTTTGGCGAGTACTTCCCCATTTAATAAAATCTGCCCCTGTTGCGGTTTCCTTTCAAAATTCATCAGCGCCAGGATATCGATGTACACGGTATTGTTCTTGTCCAACAGCACCACGCATTCTCCCGCTTTGACATCGAAGGTGAGCTTATTGATGTTCCCGCTGGAAACATTACAAAACTCCAGCACCCGCTGCCCGTTTTTCAAGGGCGTTTGCGGCTTTTCATTGTCAAAACCTTCGCCTTTTTTGCCCCGGTAGACCCAGGGAAAATCGTTCATCCATTGCGGCAGGGCCTGCCGTTCATGGTAGTTTTTATAGAATTCATTGGTAAAAGGCAGGATTTTTTCTTCCTTAAATTCGTCCTTTCCCAAAACCTTAAGCGCCTTGCCGTTTTCCATTAAACAAATTTTGTCACAAATCGAATAGGCCTCTTGATGATGGTTACAGATGTACAAAAACGAAACGCCTGACCCGGTATAGGTTTGCATAAGCTGATGAAACTTGATAAGGTCCGTGGTACTGATAAAGTTGCTGATATCCCGGATGATAACCAACTTCACTCCGCCGATGATGGCTTTCAGAAGCTCCACAACACATTTCTCATAATAGGTTAAACCTTGCACCTGCTGTTCGCCATGCAAATCAACTCCGGCATCCATGGCGAACATCTTAAACTGTGAATTCAACGTTTTGGAATGAATAATATACTTTTTGAAACCGCGGCGCATGACATAGATATTGTCCGCCACCGTTAGATTTTCAATGAGGCTGAACTGCTTTTCGATCACTGCGACCTTGTTGCGCGTCAACGGGCTTAACGCATAGCTGTTTACCAGCTTTTCGTCGAAATAAACCGAGCCGTAATATAAGGGTACATTACGACAAATTAATTCGATCAGGCTTTCCAGTCCATGCCGGCTAATGGCGATCAAACCCATAATCTCCCCGCGAAAAATATGGAGATTAAAATGGTTCAAAAGCATTACGCCGTTTTCAGCCGTTACAATTTTCTCCAAGCGCAAAATTTCCTGCCGCATCTTTTCGCCAGACCTTTATCCCTTAAGGATTGCCTGCTCCTGTATGTTAGTCAACAGTGGAAGCGTAATTTCCACATCGGTTCCCACGCCTTGAGTGCTATAAATGCAGATCCCGTATTCCTCTCCGAACAACAGTTGGATCCTTCGATTCACATTGACGACGGCAATGCCGCCCTTTTGCTCCGAATCCGGCTTGATATAATCGAAGGATGAGTTATTTAATTTTTCATTCAGTTCCTGCAGGCGAAACTCGTCCATACCCACGCCGTCGTCGGATATGGTGATTAACAGCCGGGTTTGCGTCCTTTCCAGTTTTATACGCACAGTACCGGCACCCACCTTGCGCTCAATTCCGTGGATGATTGCGTTTTCCACGATCGGCTGCAAAGTCAGCTTGGGCAGCTTGTATCTTAAAATGGAGCTGCTGTCCTGGGGGTCGTCATACTCAATCACCAGTTTCAAGCGTGAACCGAAGCGGTATTGCTGGATGAAAAAATAATTTTCAATATTGGCAAGTTCATCTTCCAGTAAAACGAAATTATCCAGATTGGAAATGGTGTAGCGAAAGAACCTGGCCAAAGCCTCGGTCATTTCCGCCACATTATCCAGTCCCGCGCCGAGCGCTTCGCCGCGAATCCCTTCCAGGGTGTTATATAAAAAATGAGGGTTAATCTGGTTTTGCAATGCCAGAAACTGGGCCTGGCGCTTGCTCACCCGCAAAATCTCATTGGTATTGATAAAACCCTTCAGCTTTAAAAGCGCCTGTTCCATTTCGGGGGTAAACGAAAATCGCATATTATACAAACCTTCAACCGTATAGCCGGTGATAAAAAGATCCAGCATTTTTTTGGTTTCGGCATAAGGTTTAAGAATCGTATAGTACATGCCATAAAGTATCGCCGCGAAGGCTATGGTTCCGCCCAAGGCAACCCAAAGAAAAAAGGTGTCCTCGCCCGCTGCCATAAACAAAAAGACCAGCAACAGGATTACCGTTACACCCAGGACGGCGCTGGCTAGAAAAGAACGGTAAAACAAATAACGGCCGTATTTTCGTTCCAATCTCTGCTTCTCCTATGAATAAAGTTTCCGGAATTCTCCGGGTTTGATTCCGGCATATTTTTTAAAGGTTGCGATAAAATGCTTTTGGTCCAGATAGCCGACGCGGTTGCAAATTTCGGCGATGCTCAGGTTGGTTTCCCGCAGCAGCTCCTTGGCGTTGGCAATGCGCACCTCAGTGAGATATTCCAAAAAGTTTTTGCCGGTTTCCTTTTTGAAAAGCGCGCTGAAATAAGAGAGGTTAAACCCTAACATTTCGCTGATTTCTTCCAGCCCGATCGGATTCATGTAATTTTTTTGGATATACTCCTTGGCCATCCGGATCGGCCGGTTGTCGGCCTGCCGGTTCTCTTGCACAATGAAGTCGATCTGGGTTCTTACCAATAAATTGAGCGTTTCAAACAGCTGTTCCACATTCCCGCAAAGCGACAACCGGGTTTTAAACTCTTCATAGATTTCCGGAGGGATTTCCACATTGTATTGCGTGTTTTTAATGATGAGCATGAACATTTCGCCGGCCGCCACAACCAATTTATAAACCTGACTGCCCGCCGTTTTTTCGTTGATTGGCGCGGCATCCGCCAGAACGCCGACCGCCGCCTGCGCCGCCTGCAAATCCAGCAGCTCAACGGCTTGCGACATCATCCGCCTGAAATCTCCCAACAGAAAGTCCTGTTTTATGGGCGCATATCCGGCAACCGGCGCGTCATCGATCATTTTTCCGGTTCCGTCCACCAGCCTTTGGAACACGGCGTTCTGGGCCGAGCTAAAACATTGGGGGAGCTTGGCTACGTCCTCGGTTGGCTTGCCCACGCCGAGGGTGAAAAAAACCTTGTCGAACACCGTCTGCTGAACCAAAAGTTCCGCCATGACCGCCTTCAACTGGCGGCGCACGGACGGGGAATCTTCCAACGAATAATTAAGCAGCGTATAAACGATGCTGTCCCTGTAATACATCTCCATTTCGTAGCAGTTGTCGCGTAAAACGGAGTCCAAAATCTTACTTACTTTTTCCGATAACACTTTCATGCTGTCTGCGTTAAAATCCTCATACGGGCAATCGATTTTAATGGCCGTAAGTTGAAAAACTCCGGGGACAAACTGAAAACAATAGGTTTTATTCAGCTCCTCCAGCCTGTCAATGAGTTTGGTAGAACTGAATAAAAAATCCGCAAACAGCTGTTCCCGGTGTTTGCTGGTATCGTCCTGCAGGCGCAAACGCAGCTGTTCCTGCGCGGATAGCTGTTCCGCCCGCTCAAGACAGTGCAAACGAATCTTTTTCAGGGTATCGATCAATTCCTCTTTTTTGATGGGCTTTAACAGATAATCACTGACACCGTATTTAATGGCGCTTTGCGCATATTCGAAATGCCGGTATCCGCTGATAATGATGAACTCGAGACGGTCGTTGATCTCCTTGGCCTTCGCGATGAGCTCGATCCCGTCATAACCCGGCATCCGGATATCGGTGATCACCAGATCCAACTCCAGCGCTTTAATGCACTCCAGTGCCTCGATGCCGTTGTATACCGTTGCCACGACTTCCATATCAAAATCTTGCCAATTAACCAATTTGTAAATTAGCGTACAAACCTTTTCCTCATCATCCGCAATGAGCACTTTGATCATCATAATCTCCCTATCGTCGTCCGGTCCATTTCCAGTGGACTCATCGGAATTTTGAAAACGAAATTGAAGTGGAACGAAAAGCAATTCTCTCCAATGAAAACTCAGCTAAAGTCTTGTAAGCAATTATTTATATTATCTCACCATTCGTGATCCAGATCAATTCATGGTGTTTCGTCCGTTCCATCCCGGCCCCTAATATATTACTCGATCGCTTCTCATGTAAGGTATGAGCTTCCGTCCAACTAGGATATTCTTCATCCTTGTTAGGATGAAAGCCATCCTTGTAAGGGATGCTTCGATCCTTTCAAAGGATCCTTTGATCCTTGTAAGGTATGCCGCCATCCGTGTTAGGGATGGTCTTCATCCTTGTAAGGGATCCCATGATCCTTTCATAGGATCCTCTGATCCTTTCTTCCCCAAAGGTCATCCTTCCTTCCCGAAGCCTTCGGGAACCATTCCCAAGGTTCCGGGATAAAGGACCAAGGCTCGGGGATGCAGGACGAATCCTTCGGGAAAGAGGACCAATCCTTGGGGAAGCATCCACGAAGCTTCGGGAAGCTTTCCCAAAGATTCGGGAAGTTTCCCCAAGGGTTGGGGAAGTAGAACCGGCCTCGAGGCAACAGTACTGAGTCCCGGGGAAACTCCTTGCGTTCGAAAAAACAACCCTTAACATCGATCGTTAAGGGCGGAAAAACTCAGGGATGAATGATTTATAAGTCCGGGGGGTAACGTGAAGAATTGGAGCGTGTCCCGGGTCGAAAAAACCCTGTCTTGCATTTGGCAGGTACTTTCGTCCGCCTAATGGCAGTCATATTGGCCGTTAGGAACGGAAGCGGCAAATTGTCGGCAAGTGCTGCGAACAGCCAAACCGAAAGATTTCGCCCCACTGCCCACAAGACATCATTGTAAACATCCTTTTCTCACCTAGCCATAAATAAGAAAAAACGAGCGATTGAAGACTCGTTTTTGGTAATTATCGTAACACGGTCACCGCAAAGCTTCCTTTGAAGTACGGAGTGTCCGGACAATACTTGTTTGGTGGAGGCGGGGGGAGTTGAACCCCCGTCCGAAAAGGCAATCACAAAAGCTTCTCCGGGTGCAGACCGCATTTTAGATTTCGCCGCCGCTCCGTCTACGGACGAACTAAGCCTTGGCTATCTCGATGATCTTAGCCTCAGCCTCCGAGAATTGGCTGAAGAGCGTCCTGGTTTATTTGACGCCCGCCCCGACCTCCCAGGTTAAGCTCGGTTTGGACGGCTACTTAAATTAAGCAGCTAAAGCGTAATTGTTATTGGCACTTAATGTGCTTGCTGCAGTTTAACGAGGCCACAGCACCTCGACCCGCTACCTTTGCCACCGCGCTCCCCGTCGAAACCGGTCGCCCCCGTGGCATGCCGGAGATCAACCGATCTCCTTCGATACTTATATTATAGCATATTTTCGCAAATCATTCCGGGTTCCTTATTTAACGGCGTTGCCGATCCCGCAAGGCCCGGTCCACTTCGCGGGCGGCATCCTTCTTGGCGATATCGTCCCGCTTGTCGTGGAGTTTTTTGCCACGAGCCAAGGCCAGTTCCACCTTGACCCGGCCCTGTTCGTTGAAGTACATCTGCAATGGCACCAGGGTCAAGCCTTGCTCCCGGACTTTACTGAACAACCGGATAATCTCTTTCCGGTGCATCAATAACTTGCGCGGCCGGGTCGGTTCATGGTTAAAACGGTTCCCGAAATCGTAGGGGCTGATATGGCAGTTTTCCAGCATGATCTCGCCATTGGCGATCCGGGCGAAACTGTCTTGCAGATTTCCTTTGCCCAGCCGCAACGACTTGACCTCGGTTCCGGTCAAAGCGATCCCCGCCTCGTACGTCTCTTCGATAAAGTAGTTATGCCGGGCGCTCCGGTTCACCGCGATGTTTTTCCGTTCTTTCTCCGCCACATGAATCCCCTCACAGATGATTGCTCAATAATTATAACACGAAACAAATTATTGTCAACTCTCGCGGCAGCAAATTCCCAGGCCGGCATCGTCTATAGACCGGGGCGAATCCAGCCGGAAAGAAGACCCGCAATCACCTGGACGTCTTAGACCGGGTAAGCCATCGTCGTCATCAGAGCCATCTCCGCTTGGGTGGTATCCATCCGGCTGTATTGAACGATGACCGGCCGGTCGCTTTCGACCATCATCGCATACGCCACTCCTTGCGGGACTCCTTCCCCCGCGGCGTTTTTTAATTGATCCATCCGGATATGCCGGGTACGCTCCGCCGGACAAACCACGCTAAATCCGGCCATTTTGTCGCGATCCTCAAAGTAAAGCGTAATCGATATGCTGGCATCTTCGGCAGCCGGGTTTAAGACACAGATCGCCTCGTGACTGGGGAATTTCCCCGAACTGAAGCTGGGATAATAGCCATCCGGGATGTACCAAACTTTAGAACCAGTTGTTCCGTTCATCGGCTTCACTCCTTAACGGTTAGAATGTGGATTATACTGAAGCAAGGCGGCCAGGAACGCCAGGGTCAATCCCTGCCCCCAGCCTTGAATCCGCTTGCGCGGCACTTGCTTGTAGTCTTCCGGGTCCTTCATAACCGCGGTTCCGGCAGAAACATTTTTGACGGTGCCATCGGGCGCAATCTGACCCATGATCCCTTGTAACGCTTTTTGGATGTACTTCTGATGCAAGGGATGCCCGTAAATCGCCAGGCTGGCGGCGATGCCCGCCGAAGCCGAGGTCTCAAGATAGGAGGAATCGTCGGTTAAAATTGTATGCCACATGCCTTCGGGGGATTGCAACCTCACCAACGCGCTCAGCTGATCCCGGAGCGAACCGTCGATCCGCATGAACATCGGATACAGGTAATTGATGAGTTTCAAGGCCTCCGCCATGGTCAAGGCCGCCCAAGCGTTCGCCCTGGCCCAAAACACTCCGGACATGTGGTTCTGCTGCAGGTTGTTCCAACCATGGTAATAAAGGTTGGTGGTTTCGTCCTGCAAGAACTCCTCGTGCCAGTAATACTGATTCAAGCCGTCGGCGATATATTCCTCGTTTTGCAACTTGACTCCCATCCGTAGCAAAAAGTAAGCGGCCATAAACAGCGTATCGGCCCAGGCCTGCTCCGGAAAGTCATTGTTTTGGGAGACGGTGTGCTGAAATACGCCCTCCCCGAACCGCACCGCTTGATGGCGCAGGTACTCGGCCTTTTGCACGGCCAGATCCAGATACATCGAGTCGCCGGTGGCCTCATGCAGCGTGATCAAGGTGTGCCCCATGGAGACCGCATTGACCGTCAGTGGCGGCAAGCCGATCGTCAGGTATTCATCCACCCATTGTACCAGGAAATCCAGATACTCCTGGTTCCCTGTGACCTCCCAGGCCTTGCAGATGCCGTAAAAAGCGACCCCGCACGGCCAATCCCAAGTAAAATCGATCTGCATCGTCCGTTTGACGATGCGATCCAGCACCTGTTTCAACTCCTGCTCATCATATTGTATAATTGGACCGTTCAATTGACAACCCTCATCTTTCGTTCAAAGTTTGAGCAATCAACCCTTCAAGCCGGTCGTGCTGATCCCTTCCACCAGATAGCGCTGGAAGCTGATGAAAATAATGAAGATCGGCACCAGCGACAGTGTCCCCATGGCGAACATGCCGCCCCAGTCCGTCGCGGTGGCCGGATCGGCAAACATCCGCAACGCCAGCGATACAGTATACAGCCTGGGCTTATTCAAGTAAAGCAACGGCCCGAGAAAATCATCCCACCGCCAATAGAACTGAAAGATCGTCGTCGTAATGATCGCCGGAGAGATCAGCGGGAAGATGATCTTGGAAAAGATCCGGAAACGACCGCAGCCATCGATCTTCGCCGATTCATCCAATTCGACCGGCAACCCGCGAATAAACTGGATCATTAAAAAGACGAAAAACGGTTGACCGCAGAACATCGGCACGATGAGCGGCAAAAAGGAGTTTACCCAGCCCAGCTTGAAAAAGAGAATAAACTGGGGGATCATCACTACCTGATAAGGCAGCATCATTGTCAGCAACATGCAGACGAACCAGAAGTTTTTGGCGAAAAACTTAATTCGGGCAAACCCGTAGGCTACCACTGCCGATGAAAAGACGGTTCCGATCGTGGCCAGGATCACATAGTAAAATGAATTCCGGAAAAAGAAGCCGAACGGCACTCCGCCAACCCCCTGCCAGCCCCGGACATAAGCATCCAGCTTGAAATGGCGGGGTATCAATGAGGCCGTGCCGAAGATCTCGGTATTCTCCTTGAATGAACTGAACACCATCCATAAAACCGGATAAACCATCAATACTCCGAATAGGATGATAAACACATGATAAATTCCAAGGTTCAGCCAACGTTGGGTTCTTCTCATGATTAATCCTCCTTCGTCTCGTAGTAAACCCATAATGACGAAGATTTGAAGATGAGCGCCGTAAATACCGCCAAAATGAGCACTAACACCCAGGCCATGGCACAACCGTAACCCATGTCGTAGAATTCGAACGCTTTACGATACAAATACAGCGCGTACACCAGCGTACTGTTCATCGGGTCTCCGGAGCCGCCCGAGATGACAAAGGCTTGCGTAAAGACGGTAAAACCATTGATTAACTGCATGACCAGGTTGAAAAAGATGACCGGAGTCAGATGCGGAATGGTAATCTTGAAAAACTTCTGAAAAGCGTTGGCGCCGTCGATCTCCGCCGCTTCATATAAACTCCCCGGGATCTGTTTCAAGCCCGCCAGGAAGATCAGCATGGAGGAGCCGAATTGCCAGGCCGCTAAGATAATCAAGGTCCAGATGGCGGTCTTCGGATTCCCGATCCACGAGGTATCCGACTTGATGCCGATGAGCGCCAACGCTGAATTGACGGCGCCATCCGCCATGAACAGGCGGCGCCACATCACCGAAACCGCGATGCTGCCCCCGATGATGGACGGCAGGTAATAGATGGTCCGATAGCAACCGACCAGCTTCGATTTGCGGTTAAACAACATCGCCACGAAAAGTGCGAAGACCAGCCGTAACGGCACCGATACAAAAGCATAATGCAGGGTGACCGTCAGGGATTTCCAAAAGTTTTCATCGCTGAACATCGCAATGAAGTTCCTCAGACCGTCAAAAACGGGCGGCGACAACAAATCATATCTGGAGAATGAAAAATAGATCGAAGCCAGGACCGGAATCAAAGTAAAAGCCAGAAAACCCAGGACGAACGGGCCGATAAAAAGATAACCGGTCACGTTATCCGAAGCCAGGAGCGCCCGGAATCGGTTGTTTTGGAGAAAACCCAGCGGATTAAAAATGCGTTTCGGTGCGTTCAAGGTAGGCAAACCTCCTTCGATATGCCGCAATCATCCATCGGTGATATTGAAATATATTGCGCCATATTATCATTCAGACATTGGGTTGTAAAAAGAATGGAATCGGTAACTCCCAATCATGCGGGGGACCCCCGGTTTTCCCGGGGCACAAACTGTTTTGATTAATGATAAGCCAGCTATTCGTGGTGTAATTTCGAAAAGTAATCTGAATAGCTGGCTTATGCAACTTACCGGGTGGATGTTTTATTTAGCGTTCTTATTTTTCGCTAAAATTTCATTCCCCTGTTTCAGGAACTTTTTGGCCGCATCTTTGGGGGAGATGGTGCCATACAGGACTTCCTGGTCGATGTTGCGGAAAGCCTTGAGCACCTCGCCGGCTCCCGGAGGATCGGGCGGGTCGATCGGGCTCACATGACCTTTGCCGACCATGCTGATGTATTCAAAGACCTGTTTGTTCACGGGATCGACCATGTCTTGAAGAACCTCGCGCACTTTGGGAACGACCGGGATGCCCCGTTCGGCTAGTAACACTTTGTTGGCCTCAATGTCGTTCATAAAGTAGTTGATGAATTTGATCGCTTCTTCTTTGTTCGCGGACGAACGGGTCACCGAGAAGAACATGGACGGCTTGAAGAAGGTCCCGGGCCGTTTGGAATTGGCGATCTTGGGGCACAGGGCCAAGGCGACCGGACGGTTGGCCGCGGCCTGGAACGCCACCACTTGGTTGCTCCAGACGAATTCCAACCAGGATTGGCCTTTGGCGAACGGCGATTCTTGCGGAGTCGTGGTTACGAAGGCCGTCTCCGGCTTGATCAGGACTCCGGATTTCAGGAGCCGTAATTGGGATTCATAGAACTGGATCAGCACCTTGGTGTCGTTAAAGCCGAGTTTGGTGACGTCGGCGCCGAAGAACGGCTTACCGGTCTGGCGAAGCATGTTTTGGAACAAGACTCTGGGCTCCACCGTCGAATAGGGCATGGTCTGCACGCCGGTCTTCTTATAAATCTCGGTGGCTAAGGCTTCAAAGTCGGCCCAGGTCCAATCGGGGCTGGGCGGAGCCACGCCGGCTTTCTTGAGGACCGCCGGGTCGTAAACGATGCACCAGGCGTTGGTACCGAGGTTGATGCCATAGTATTTTCTCTTGACCTTGCCGCCGGAGAGGTAGTTCTCGGAGACCCCGGTCAAATCAATCTTCTTCGATTTGATGGCGGGCGTCAGATCCAACAGCAGATTCTTCTGCGCATATTGCGTGATATAGGCGTAATCTTGCTGGATCACGTCCGGGAGATTGTTGGCTGCGGCTTGCGTGGCCAATTTGTCCCAGTAACCGGCCCAGCCTGTCGTTTCGGTCTCGATGGTGACGTTGGGGTTCTTGGCCATATACATTTCAATGACTTTCTGGGTACGGGCATCGCGGGTCGGATTGCCCCACCAGGCGACCCGCAAGGTAACCTTCGGGGCCGCCAAGGCGCTTACAGTAAGCGACAGGGCGATTACCAACACGAACAGCACCAGTAAAACTTTTCTCAAACTCCGACACTCCCTTTCTTTTTTCTAAAACTACTTCTATTAAGATGTTACAATTTTGTGTCCGAATTGTTAATCCATAAAACCGTCTTTTTTGTTTAAAATCCTGTCATAAACTCAACAGTCCGGTCCCGTCCTCCATGGGTGTCCTTCCGTTGTTACACGTCTTTCCCCCTTATCCACAGAGCATTCACCCCTGGTGGCCGAGTCCATACCCAGTCAGAGAGCGACTCTCAGTTGGCTTTTTTGTACTCCGAGGGCGCCATCCCCGTGTATTTCTTAAACAGCTGACTGAAATATTGCGGGTTATTTCCCAGCCCGACGCTTTGGGCGATTTCATAAATCCGGTCGGCGCTCGCCTGGCCGATCAATTCTTTCGCCCGCTCCATGCGCTGTTTCATCAGAAAATTGGAGAATTTTTCGCCGGTCTCCTTCACAAACAGTTTGCTCAGATAATCCTCGTTCATAAAGACCACTTCCGCGGCGAGCTGCTTCAACGAAAGATTCTCATCGCCGAGGTGCTCCTGGACGTATTGGAGCAAAGTTTGAATGAGCCGGCTATGTTTGGAGAGAATGCGGGAATGAAAATCTTTGGTCCGTTCCCAACCGGTAATTTGAATGAAGGACTCGATCCCTTCCACGGTCTCGATCCGCTGCAGTTCCACCACCTTATCGAGCTGGTCTTTCAATTCTTCGGTCCGGCATTGGCGAATCAACACCGTCAATAATTGCGTGGCATAGGTTTTGACCACTTCCACCGGAAATTTATGCTGCCGCAATTGTTTGAAAAAATCGGCGATCGTCCGGTGAACGGTTTCGAGATTGCCGCTCTTCACCGCCACGGCGACCGAATCAAAGTCAAAGAAGAGTTCGGGAGGGCCTTTGGCGGCGCCGCTCAATTCAATGTCCCGTTTGGTGATGATGCTGCCGACCCCGACATAGATCGAATGTTTCAAACACTCCCGCATCTCATTGTATAACAGCGGGGCGGCTTCGAAGGTTCGCTCTTCGCTGTAGGCTACGGTAACCTCCAGGTTATGATAGTATTTGAAAGTATTTTTAACGCGGTTGATCGCGGAGGCCAATGCGGTTTCCTGCTCGATTTGCACCAATGATAAAACCTGGTTTTTAATCACCGTGTTCAAAAAGCTGGTTTCTGCAAAACAATCCTCAATGATCTGGACCAGGCCGAAAAGTTCCTCAAAACCGGCTTCCGCCTCAGGTTCGTACAATACCAGCCGCACAGAGAGGTCTTCCAGCCCGAACAAATGGCGGTAATAGGGGTATTCATCCTTAACATAATTGCGGTTGGCGATAAAATCCCGCAGAAACTGCTCCTTCACCAGCGGCAATACTTTCTCCAGATTTTCGCGGTTTTTTCGAATGAACTCTTCTTTCTGCTCGTTGCTTTGGAGTTCCTCTTTGAGTTCCAGCAACACCTGAATAATCTGATTTTCATTACAGGGTTTGAGCAGGTAATGCCGGACTCCATAATGCATCGCCGTCTTGGCTGATTCAAACTCCCCATAACCGGACAGTACTACGAAGGCGATTCCCGGGTAGGTCTGTTTTACCCTGGCGATGAGTTCCAACCCGTCGAGCACGGGCATCCGCAGATCCGTAATGACAATATGGGGCGGTTCCACCTGAATCATCTCCAGGGCTTCCACTCCGTTTGGAGCAGCCCCGATGAGCGTAAAGCCATATTGTTCCCAATCGATGACCGCGGCGATTCCGTCCCGGATAATCGCCTCATCATCGACGATCAAAACTTTATACATCCGTTGCACCCTCCGCCTTTGGAATTCGGACGGAAACCGTGGTCCCCTGTTCCAGCCGACTGACGACCGTTAGGCCGAATCGTTCGCCGAAAATCGTTTTGATCCGATCATCGATATTATTCAGACCGATTCCCAACCCTTGCGGTTTGACCACTCCCGTCTTGAGCTTTTCTAGAATATCCTCGTCAATGCCCGGCCCGTCGTCCGCAATCAAAATCTCCAGACAATCTTCATGCTCCAGGGTCTGGACAGCGATTCTGCACACTCCCAGCATTTTTTCGAGCCCGTAATGAATGGCGTTCTCGACAAGGGGCTGCAATGTCAGTTTGGGAATCCGAAGCTCGCGCCAGCCCGGGTTGATCTGCGGCTGATAATCGAGGCGCTCGCCAAAGCGGATCTTCTGGATTGTGATATAATCATCGAGCAATTGTAATTCTTCGCCCAGCGAGATGACTGCTTCCTTACTGCTGATCGCGCTGCGGAACAAATGGCCCAGGGATTCGACCATTCGGGATATTTCTTTTTGCTGATTCACTTTGGCCAGCCAATTGATGGATTCGAGCGTATTATAGAGAAAATGGGGATTGATCTGCGCCTGGAGCGCCCGGAACTGGGCTTCCTTGATCACGATTTGTTTGGTGTAATCCTCTTTGATCAACGCGTCGATGCGGCGGATCATGATTGCGAAGTCCCGCTGCAGATCACCGATTTCATCGGCGCGCGCCGCCTCTTCCGGGCTAAAGCTTTCGAGCGCGAAATCGCCTTTTTCGACCTTTTTCATTTTCTGGGTGAGACTTTCGATGGGTCGGGTCAAATTGCGCGCCAGCCTCAAACTGATGAAGATGGTGCATAGAAAGAGAATGCCGAAAATGAGCAGGATAATGGTGCGCATCAGGATGATCTGTTTGAAAACCGTTTCATAGGGCAAGATGTTGAAATAAGTCCAACCGGTAAAGTCCGACCGCGTATGGGACTCAAAAAAACGCCGTCCATTGACCTTTTGCAGACTGTAGGCGGTATTTTTGGCGAAAACAAAATTCTTGCCGAGCAGTTCCGGCAGACGGTTGGAGTGATAAATCTCCTTCTTCCCGTCCAAAATCAATAGAATGACCTCTTTATTGTTCTCACCGGTCGTACTCTGACTCACCAACTCGGCAATCTTGATGCGGATGATCAGCGTCCCCAGAGGTTCCAAACTCAGATTATGAATCCGGCGGATTTGGCGGCAACCGATCAGAAAGGCGCCCGTGGGATCGGGAACGAACGAGAAAACCCCCTCTTTCCCGGCAGCCAGAGGTACCAATTTACGGACCATTGCTTCGTCAATGGGCGGACCTCCGGAATATTGGGTGCCCTGGGAGTCAATGAGATTCACCGACGCCACATTTCTTTCGAAAACATACTCCCATAAGATATCCGTCAAGTCCCAGTCGATCTCCGCCATTTTGGTACTGCTGAGCCTAGATTTCAGGTTCACCAGATAATTTTGGATATCCCGGTTGGATACGAGCGTGTAGGATAGTTTTTCGATCCGCTTCAATTCGTTCTCAATATTGATCGTCGATAGATTCAGCACTTTGGCGGATTCGTCATACAGCAGCCCATCATAAATATGCAATGCCGCCTGCAGCGCAACCAGGCTGACGGAGCAGACAATAAAGACAATCAGACAATGGACCACAAAGAACTTGTGCTTGATCTTCAAGTCTCTGTATGAGAGCCTCAGGTTATCCCATATTCGGGAAACAAACATCACTATCACTTGGGGAGCCTCGCTTACCTTCATTCAATTGCAATCACCCGGCGAATGGGTCCGATCATTACGGAAATGGATCATTTCCGTAACCAATTCATGTCGATTATGAATGACTTCGACGACGTTTTTTTTCTTCCTTTCGAATCCGGCGATTATTCATTGGAAAGTCGGCATTTTCATTCCGGAAGCAGCGCACGGGAGTCGTTTATCCTCGAACGCCGATAAAAAAAGACTACCAAAATGGTAGTCTTTGGAGAATCTCCGTTGAAAAGTGTTATCGATGGCTTTGATTATAAATTGACAAGCTCGTAAGAGTCTTGAGCAATCAAGAGTTCCTCGTTGGTGGGGACCAGCATCACCGTGACCTTGGAACGCGCTTTGCTCAGAATAGCTTCTTTGCCGCGCAGCCCTTCGTTCTTTTTGAAATCAAAATCGACTCCCAGATGGGCCAGCCGCTCACAGATATCGGCCCGAACCTGGCAATCATTTTCACCGATTCCCGCCGTAAAGACCAACACATCCAAACCGCCCAATTCGGCAAAATAGGAACCGACGTATTTTACAACCCGCTGAATAAAGATATTATAAGCGTCTTGGGCGCGCTCATTCCCTTCCTCACGGGCCTTTTGAATATCACGCATGTCACTGAAGCCGGTCATTCCCAAAAAACCGCTCTTCTTATTCATCAAGGTGTCAAGCTCATTAGGGTTCAACTTCAAGGCATTCTGCAAGAACGGTACGATTGCCGGATCCATGTCGCCACAGCGCGTTCCCATGACGAAACCTTCCAACGGCGTAAATCCCATCGACGTATCAAAGCATTTGCCGTCTTTAATGGCTGCAGCGCTACTGCCGTTCCCCATATGCAGCGTAATCATTTTCAATTTGGAGAGATTCTTGCCGAGAATTTGTGCGGCCCGGTTGGAAACATAACGGTGCGATGTGCCATGGAAGCCGTAACGACGGACTTTATATTTTTCATAATATTCATACGGCAGCGCGTACAAGAAAGAACTGCGCGGCATGGTTTGATGGAAGGCGGTATCAAAGACTGCAACTTGGGGGGTATTGGGCATAAGTTCACGACAAGCTTTAATTCCCATGATGTTGGCCGGCATATGCAACGGTCCCAGCTCGCGAAGGCTTTCGATCTCGGCCAGCTCTTTGTCGCCGACAACAACCGCGCTGGAGAAGATTTCACCGCCATGCAGCACCCGATGGCCGACCGCTTTAATTTCATCCAAGGATCGGACGACACCTTGATCCGCCGCGGTCAGGAAATCTAGCACCGCTTTCAAGGCTTCACTATGGTCCGAAACTCTCTGTTCAATCCGGATCTTTTCGCCATCTGGCCTCTGATGATTGATGACTGCGTTGCCGTTGGTGCTACCGATCCGTTCCACCAGTCCGGCGGCGAGTACTTCCTCGGTCTGCATCTGATAAAGCTTGTACTTCAAAGACGAACTGCCACTGTTTAAAACTAAAATAAGCAAAATGATGTTCCCCCTCAACTAGCATATATGTTGTTGGTTGTCAAATGTATGACATACTTTCTATCAACTGCCAGCTTAGACATTAATATTATAGGCATGCGTTTTCAAGTTTGCAATGCAATTTACGAATTGGTTATGTTACAAAATGATTGCATTATTTCAAATAAGCCCTTCTGTTTTCCCACAGAACCATATCCCCACTTCAATCGAGTCGGGTAAACTTTCAATAAGTCATTCGATTTCTGGTACGGATACTCCGTTCGACAATGAAGGGTTGGAAAATATTGTAATCAGGAAAATAGT
Source organism: Hydrogenispora ethanolica (assembly GCF_004340685.1). NCBI lineage: Bacteria > Bacillati > Bacillota > Hydrogenispora > Hydrogenispora ethanolica. Next base: position 58,982 of record NZ_SLUN01000011.1, read on the forward strand.
TAAGCCGGATCAGGGATCCGGCTTTTGGGTTATTCGCTCTTTTTTACGGTGGTATTCACTTTAAAGACTTCACATTGATGACAGGTACTGCGCTTATCCTTCACTGAACCATTGGGTATGCCGCCACAAATGGTATCGGGAATAAGCCAACATTTTTCCTCGCGGCTCTGATAGGCCGGACAATTAATGTAATTGCAATCCAATACCCGCCAGCACCGTTGAAAATCGGATTTTACTTTGAAGCGGCCGACCAACGCGGTCAGACGCTCAGCCATATCTACCAGGTTGGTGGAGGATTCGGCCAATTTACTCATATTGCTCTTTTGTTCCTCGGTGGCCGCCGCGACCTGTTTGGCGCCATTCACATTCTGTTTCGCAATCGAGGCGACAGTCTGCATACTGGTGGTCATCTCTTCGCTGCTGGCCGCCTGCTCCTCCGAAGCTGCCGCAATCTCATGAATAGTTCCCACGGTCTGGTTGACCGACTGGGTAATATCGCTGAAAGCGTCCTTCGCCGAGATGGCCAACGTCGTGACATCATCCACCATCCGCGTGCCGATCTCCATCGCTTCCACCGCCGCTTTGGTCTCGGTTTGGATCTCATTGATCAATGCCACGATCTGAATGGCGGAATTGGTCGACTGCTCGGCCAAAGCCCGAACCTCATCTGCAACCACCGAGAAACCACGGCCGTGTTCGCCGGCCCGGGCCGCCTCGATGGCGGCGTTTAACGCCAACAAATTCGTTTGGCGAGAGATTCCCCGCATTACATCGACGATTTTGCCAATCTCGACGGAGCGCATTCCGAGGCGGCGAACCACTTCGGCGGAATTATCGACTGTCTCTTGAAGTTGCAGGATCATCGCGTGAATTTGGCCGATGGACTCTTCCCCTTTTTGGGCGCGTTCAGCGGCTTGCGAGGAATATGTGGAGGCTTTTTGGGCTTCCGAGGCAATTCCTTGGGCGGTCTCAGCCATTTGCTGAGTAGCCAAAACCGAGAGATGAGTGCTTTCGAACTGCTCCTGAGTGGCTTTGGACATCTGGTCCATGGTGTTGGTGATCTGCTCGGTAGCGACACTCACTTCCTGGACCATGCCGGACATCTCATTGGCAGCCAGCGCCAATTGTTCCGAAGCATCTAAGTTTTCCCGCAAGATCCCCCGTAGGTTACTCAGCATTTGATCCACTGATTCGCCAAGGATCTGAAACTCATTATTGACATTGACCGCGGGCAAATTGGAGAGATCGTTTTGAGCGATACGTTTGGAGATAAGTATGAAGGGCTTGATCTGCCCCAGGACTAAGCGGTTAATTAAGAAATTACCCAATATAAAGTAAGCAACCAGTAATCCGACGATTACCGCTACTTTTAAAATGACATTCTCATCAGGCAAAAAATTGACCATTCCCGTCAGGAGAAAGATCCCTAAAAAACTTAACAACAGTCGCCATTTTAAGCTGAATAAGAATCTCAATTGGAAAACCTCCTCTTTTTAACCGTTTATTTACAATTAATTATCGGAAGGTTTGGTAAAAAAAATAGGGCTTTCCGCCCTACATTTTTTTGGCTAAAAGTTCCACAATGATTAACAATAAGCCAAAACTGATTGCCAACCACATTGTAGCCTTATCTAATAATTTCTCCAGCCCTTTGTTTTTTGAAAAAAACATCTGTCCGCCGGAACCGATTGAACCCAATCCCTCGCCCTTGCTAGGCTGTAATATAATAATTGCAGTCAAGGCAATGGATACAATCATTAACAATATTTGCAAAAATAATCTCAACCGTTACACCTCCAACCCATTCACTCGATAATTTTAGCACAATAGGCAGAGATCTACAAGTCTCTTTTTACAGTTTTGAAAAGGTGTCCTGCTTGCGCTCATCGGTATTTCTGAGCCCTAAATGGTTTCAAAAATGAATCTGAAAACCCCACAGAGTGTTTTCAGATTCATTTATTTTTACCAAAAGCGCGCACTCCCGAATATCTTTGGGGCAGAGCATTAACGGTAGATATTATAAAAAGCTTTTTTGCCGGGGAAGCTCGCTTCTTCGGCCAAAAGGTCCTCGATCCGCAACAATTGGTTGTACTTGGCGACGCGGTCGGTGCGGGAAGGAGCGCCCGTTTTGATCTGTCCGGCGTTGGTCGCCACTGCGATATCGGCGATGGTCGCATCCTCGGTCTCGCCGGAACGATGGGAAACGATGGCGGTGTAGCCGGCCCGCTTGGCCATTTCAATGGCATCGAGAGTCTCCGTCAAGGTTCCGATCTGGTTGACTTTGATCAGGATGGCGTTGGAGACACCCAGCTTAATTCCTTTGCTCAACCGTTCGGTGTTGGTAACGAAAAGATCATCGCCGACCAACTGAACTTTGCTCCCCAAACGTTCGGTGAGCATCTTCCAACCGTCCCAGTCCTCCTCGGCCATGCCGTCTTCGATAGAGATGATCGGATAGTTATTCGCCAGTTCGGCCCAGAAATCAGCCATTTCGGCGGAAGTTTTCAGAATATTGGATTTCCAGAAGAAATACTTGCCTTCCTCGCCCTTTTTCTTGGCTTCGTCCCAGAGTTCCGTGGAAGCGGGGTCCATAGCAATCATGATATCGTCGCCCGGTTTGAAACCTGCTTGTTCGATCGCAGCCATGATAACGTCCAGGGCTTCCTGATTGCTCTTTAGATTCGGCGCATAGCCGCCCTCGTCGCCGACCGCGGTGCTATATCCTTTATCTTTTAAAACTTTTTTCAAAGAATGGAAAATCTCAGCGCCCCAGCGCAAGCATTCGGAGAAGCTCGGCGCTCCGACCGGCATGACCATGAATTCTTGCAAATCCACACTGTTGTCAGCATGTTTCCCGCCATTGAGGATATTCATCATCGGAACCGGCAGTTCTTTGGCGTTCACGCCGCCGAGGTAACGGTAAAGCGGCAGGTTCAAGCTGGAAGCGGCGGCTTTGGCAACCGCCAAAGAGACACCCAAGATAGCGTTGGCGCCCAGCTTAGCCTTGTTGGGAGTTCCGTCCAATTCGATCATGACCTTGTCGATGGTTACCTGATCCAAGGCATCCAGTCCGATCACTTCCGAAGCGATCTCTTCATTCACGTTCTCAACGGCTTTTTGAACACCCCGTCCCAAGTAACGGCCTTTGTCACCATCCCGCAGTTCAACGGCTTCAAAGGCGCCGGTGGAAGCACCGGACGGAACTGCGGCCCGGCCGACACTGCCGTCAGCCAGTTCCACTTCAACCTCAACCGTGGGATTGCCGCGGGAGTCAAGAATTTCGCGAGCATAAATGTCAACAATTGACGTCATTTGAAAACCTCCTAATTTTTTAGACTCAGGATCCGGATTCAAACAATTATATTGTGGCGCAAGATGGGATATCCGAACAAAGTTTTTTCAACGAATTTCCCTCCGCGCAACAACGAATCTTAATAATTGACAATTCGGAAGAACGATTCCACTTCCAGGCTGGCTCCGCCGACTAAAGCGCCGTCGATCTCCGGTTGCTCCATGTATTCCTTGACATTTTCAGGTTTCACGCTGCCGCCATACTGAATTCGCACTTGCTCGGCCAGATCATGGCCATACATCCCGGCAATGGTTTTCCGGATCAAGCCGATGACTTCATTGGCATCTTTCGCTGTGGAAGAGCGGCCTGTTCCAATCGCCCAAATCGGTTCATAGGCAATGACCACTTTCGGGAGTTCGCTTGGGGCAATCTCCGCCAATGCTTTCTCGGTCTGACCTTTAATTAAAGCGCTGGTTTCTCCGGCCTCGCGTTGGGCCAACGACTCGCCGACGCAGATGATCGGCTTGATCCCGTGAGCTAGAGCGGCTTTGGCTTTCTGATTCACCGTCTGATCAGTCTCGCCGAAATGCTCGCGGCGCTCCGAATGGCCGATAATGACGTAATCGCAACCGACATCCTTCAACATGAGCGGCGAGACTTCGCCGGTGAAAGCACCTTGTTCTTTCCAGTATAAATCCTGGGCACCCAAACCATGTCCCGTTCCTTGAAGCAATTCCTTAACAGTGCTTAATGCGGTGAACGGCGGGCAAAAGACTACTTCAACCCCGTCGAGCCCCGCTAGTTTTGTTACTAACCCCTTTACGAGCTCTTTTGCTTCGGGGATGGTCTTATACATCTTCCAATTCCCAGCAATAATCGGTTTGCGCATGATGGCCTCCCTAATCGTAACGCAACCCGGACCGCCAAATGACAGCCCGGGCAACGGGTTTTTAATTCTTGGATTATTTATCCGATAATGCAGCCACGCCCGGCAAGACAATTCCTTCGAGGAATTCCAAGGAAGCGCCGCCACCGGTCGAAACGTGGGACATTTTTTCGGCGAAGCCCATCTGTTCGACAGCCGCAGCCGAATCACCGCCACCGACGATGGTTGTTCCCTTGCAACGGGTCAAGGCTTCCGCAATAGCCCGGGTTCCGACCGCAAATTGCGGCAGTTCGAACACACCCATGGGGCCGTTCCAAACCACAGTTCCGGCGCCGGTGATCGCCTCGGAGAACTGCTTGATAGTTTCCGGCCCGATATCCACGCCTTCAAGGTCAGCCGGAATTTGAGTAGCGGTCACGGTCTTGGAGAAGGTCGGCTGCTTGAAACTATCGGTCACTACCGTATCAACCGGCAGCAATAATTGAACCCCTTTTTCCTTGGCCTTGGCAAGCATTTCTTTGGCAAATTCGATCCGTTCGGCGTCGAGCAACGATTTTCCGATCTCATAGCCCTGGGCTTTCAAAAATGTATACGCCATTCCACCGCCGATGATCAGCGTATCGACCTTTTCGAGCAGATTCTTGATGACGCCGAGTTTATCGGCGACTTTCGCCCCACCCAGGATAGCCACGAATGGCCGCTCCGGATTGCTCAGGGCTTTGCCCATAATATCGATCTCTTTCTGCATTAAGTAACCGGCTACTGCGGGTTGGAGGAATTTGGCCACTCCCGCGGTGGACGCATGAGCGCGGTGCGCGGTGCCAAAGGCATCGTTCACGTAGATATCGGCCAACTCGGCCAACTTTTTGGCGAATGCTTCGTCGTTGGCTTCTTCTTCCTTATAAAACCGGACATTCTCCAATAACACCACGCCGCCGGGGTCTATCGCGGAAATGGCGTTCTTCGGTTCTTCGCCGATGCAGTCATTGACTTTGACTACAGGTTTTTCCAACAACTCGGAAAGGCGTTTACCCATGACATCCATCCGGTATTTATTGTCGGGCCCTCCTTTGGGACGGCCGAAATGAGATGCCAGAACGACTTTCGCCCCCCGGTCGGACAGGGATTTAATGGTGGGAATCGCCGCCTTGATCCGACGGTCGTCGGTGATATTCCCCTGGTCGTCTACTGGGACATTAAAATCCACCCGTACGAATACGCGTTTGCCCTTTACATCAATGTCGTCAATGGATAATTTGTTCATTTGTCTTCCTCCTCTCAATGAATAGGGGCGATGGCTATCGCCCCTATAAAATTGGGAACCATTATTTCTGGTCTTGCTTTACCATATAAGTCAGCAGATCGATAACACGGTTGGAATAACCCCATTCGTTATCGTACCAGGAAACGACTTTGAAGAAGCGTTTCTCACCCTTCAGATTGTTCTGCAGGGTCGCCAAAGAGTCATAGATCGACGAGCGGTTGTCATGTACAAAGTCGGTGGAGACCACTTCTTCATTGGCGTAGCCGAGAACACCCTGGAGATAGGTTTCCGAGGCTTTCTTCATTAAGGAATCGATCTCCTCGATGGAGGTGTCCCGAGTCGCCCGGAAGGTCAGATCCACCACCGAAACATCAGGGGTCGGTACCCGGAAAGACATCCCGGTGAGCTTGCCTTTGGTAGCCGGCAGAACTTCACCGACAGCTTTCGCCGCGCCAGTGGTCGACGGGATGATGTTGATGGCCGCTGCCCGGCCGCCGCGCCAATCCTTCTTCGAAGGACCGTCCACGGTCTTTTGAGTGGCGGTATAGGAATGGATGGTGGTCATTAAACCGGTCTCAATGCCAATTCCTTCTTTTAAAAGAACATGAACCAACGGAGCCAGGCAGTTGGTGGTGCAAGAAGCATTGGAAACGATATCGTGGGTGGCGGAATCATACTCGCCTTCATTGACACCCATTACGATAGTCTTAACTTGGCCTTTACCAGGAGCGGAAATAATTACTTTTTTGGCGCCGGCGGCCAGATGGCCTTTGGCCTTCTCGGAATCAGTAAACAGACCCGTGGATTCGATAACGTAATCGACGCCGAGCTCTTTCCAAGGCAATTGACTGGGATCTTTAGTCGCCATTACGCATTTGATCTTGTGACCGTCAACGATCAGCACATCATCGGCTTCCACTTCAGGAGCGCTCTTCTCGGTGGCCAGTTGTCCGGTGAATTTGCCATGCACGGAATCATATTTTAATTGGTACGCAAAGTACTTCGCATCCGTGCTGATATCGACAACTGCCACAATGTCGACGTCCTTGCCCAGTAATCCCTTGTCATGCAGAGCGCTGAAAACCAGCCGACCAATTCTGCCAAAACCGTTAATACCAACTTTTACAGCCATTTCAATTCCTCCATTTTTAATATGTTTCGGTGGCGGATAACCACCGTTTAAAACCTAACGATAGAATAAATCCATCATGGCACGGGCCGCACCCTCATCAATGACCAATACATCGCGGGGAGCGTTGGTCAGTACCGCTTGGACGGCCGCAGCCTTGCTTGCGCCGCCTACCACCGCGATGACTTCCCCGATTTGCTCAAGTTCATTTAATTGCAGCCCGACGCTGGATGTCGAATGGATAACACTCCCGTCAATCGCAAAATAATATCCGAAAGCTTCCCCCACCGCACCTCGTTCAGTGAGCTCCGTAATCTGGCATTCCGGCATTCCCCGCCGTCTGGCCATTTCCTCAGCGGTCCCGATGCCATGCATCACGATATTGGCTTGGCGGACCATATCCAAGATCTCCTTGATTTTCGGTTCCTCCGCAATGGTCTGCATTGCCTTTTGACCAAGGTCATCCGGCACATGCAACAGACGGTAAGAAGCGCCCAGCCCTTTCGCAATATTGGCGGCAACAGCATTCGCCTGGATCTCAACTTCCTCGCCCAACCCACCCCGGGCCGGAATGACCGTGATGTTCCGCTTAACTGTCGGCAATTTCAAAGCAGCGGCCACTTCAGCCAGGGTTGTACCCCCGGTAACCGCCAGAATTGAACCTTCTTCCAGCCGCTTGTTTAGATAGCCTGCAGTTACTCGGGCCAGATCCTTCTTTACGGTTTCATCCCGGTCGGAATCGCCCGGTACGACCATTACTTTTTCGATGCCGAAACGTTCGGCAATTTTTTGCTCTAACAAGTTTATACCTTGCAGTTCCCGGATATACACTTCGATCTCCCACAAAAGCATTTCGCCCTGAGAGGTAACCTGCATGCCTCCGCTGGTGAGGCCTACCAACTCTTGTTGTTTTAAGAGATCGACTTCGTTGCGGATCCGCCGTTCTTGCATATGTAATTGGTCTGCAAGAGCCCTGCGCCCAATCGGTTGTAAAAAGTGAATCGAACGCAGTACTTGATATCTGGAGAGCAATAGCGGAACGAACTCCGGAATTATCTTCTGTTGCAACGATAGAAGTTTATCCATTTTAAACGCCTCTATGCTCGTCGCTACGGGCGGGATGAATTTTGTCCCAATTAGTATAATTGTGTCCCACGTTGGACAAAAAAATTAATGACCAAACCTGATATCTTATTCCTCAGATTTCTATTTCTCTTTCACGAATTAAATTCCTGCTTCTTCTGTGAAATTTTTAACATATTGTCGTATTAGCCGCAAACGGTGATTCACTGCGGATTTGCTGATGGGTGGACGATGATATTCGCCCAGTTCTTTTAAAGTGGCTTCGGGATATTCCAGTCGAAGTTCGGCGGTCCGACGCAGACTCGACGGCAGGATCCCTAGGCCTACCCGGGTTATTAACTGGTTGATAGCCTCAACTTGCTCCCAAGCTGCTGAGAGAGTTTTTTCAAGGTTCGCAGTCTCGCAATTCACCCGCCGGTTTACTTCACCCCGTAACCCCTTGATAACTCGTACTTCCTCCAGCTTGATCACTGCGGAATGAGCCTGAATCAAAGAGAGAAATCGCGCGTTGGCTTCGCTTTCCTTCAGGTAAACAACAAAATAGGCTTTCCTCCGGCTTACCTTAGCCTTTAAATGAACCAGGCTCATTAGATAGACCAACCCGTTCGCAAACTCTTCATTGTGAGTGAACAGCTCAAGATGATAATTCTTTTTTTGCGGATCGCTGATGGAGCCCCCGGCCAAAAATGCTCCGCGTAAAAAGGAAGCCCGGCAGCATTGGTCCTTCACCAGATGCGGCGCAATCCCGCTCTCCAGATATCGCTCCCGGGTCATCATGCCAAGCTCGTCGAGCAATTCAATCACGCCATTTTGAGAAGGAATGATAATCTTATACCGATGTAAACGGCCCAATTTTTCATTCTGTTCGACTTGGATTTCGGATTCCAATTTGGAGCATGACTTAATCAATTTAACGATTCGCCGGGCGATCCCCGCTGATTCGGTGGTAATGGATAAAGACAGGCGTTCTCTCCCCGTCAAATGAATACTCCCCGCCATATGGATAATGGCCGAAAGCTCCGCTTTATCACACTGTCCGCATCGTGAGACCGCATTTCGGATCGCTTCTTCCTTTACCAATTGCGAAAAAGTCTCCATCTCAAAAAACCATCCTACCTGTGACTGTCTGCCCTACATTAATATTTATCATGAAAAAGACATAGTATTTGAAAAAAGGAGGCGGTAATCTTGATCAATACCATCTGGATGTTCCTCATCGGTTTCGGTATCCTCGTGGCCGCCAGTACCGGTCATATCGGTGTAATTTCGGATACGATCTTTAACAGCTCTACCAAAGCGGTCGAGTTCACTTTCGGTCTGGCCGGAATGATCGCGTTATGGTCGGGCATTCTCAAAGTGGCTGAAACCGCAGGAATCACCGAGTGGATCGCCAAAATATTCCAACCCATATTAGCCTTATTATTCCCCAGCTTAAAAACGGCTCAATCCGCTCTCGGGTTGATCTCCATGACCGTCGCCGCCAACATGCTGGGGCTAGGAAATGTAGCCACGCCTATCGGACTCAAAACCATGGCCGAACTACAAGGTCATAACCAAACCCCCAACCAGGCATCACCGGAGATTTGCACCTTTATGACTCTGGTCTTTGGCGGTCTCAGCCTCATTCCTTCAACCTTGATCGCCATCCGCTCACAGGCCGGATCCTCGCAACCTGCCCTCGTACTGGGACCCGTCCTGATTATCACGCTCATTGCGACCAGCGCCGGACTGCTCTTTAACCACCTTGCTCTGCGATTGGATGATTGGTATCACCGAAAGGAGCACTAGAGGATGTATCAGCTTTTTTCGACCTTATCGCAATGGGCTATTCCCATTTTACTGTTGGCAATCTTCGGTGCCGCGCTCCGGAAAAAGGTGGCAGTCTACGAAGTCTTCATTCAAGGAGCATTAGAAGGTCTTAAGATCACTGTTAAACTGACCCCCTATATTCTGGCGATCTTCGTTGCCGTGGGTATTTTCCGCTCCTCCGGCGCGCTGAACCTCTTCATCGCAGCCTTTAAACCTTTATTGCAATTATGTGGGATCCACCCCGATTTATTGACTCTCGGCTTACTTAAACCGCTCTCGGGATCGGCGGCGCTCGGGATTACCGCTGATCTTTTAAGTAAATACGGTCCCGATTCAAAGCTTGGGCTGACCGCCTCGATGATCCAAGGCAGCAGCGAAACGACATTCTATATTTACTCGCTATATCTGGGCGCGATCCCTGTCAAAGATAGCCGGCACATCCTGCTTACTGGTTTGGTCTGCGAAACAGTCGCGATACTGTTGGCCCTGATATTCGGCTTAGGATTGGTTCGATGATTGAGGAACGCCGGTTTCAGGCGCTTCTTCCGCAGTCGCTGCAGCCTCTTTGACAGCGGGCTCGACTCCGGACTTTTGATAAGGATTCCGTTGCAAATGCTCCCATACAATGTTCAAATCCAGTTCTTGTTCGGCCGTTGTCAACAGGGTATTTAAAAAGCTTTTAAACTGACACTTAAATAAATCCACTTGCGACTTGAGCCAAGTCAGTTTCTGAATCTCAAGTTGAATGTCATCCTTGACTCGTCCCTTCATCTGTTCCGCTTGAAACTGGGCTTCTTTGACAATGATATCCGCTTTTAACTTAGCGGAACCAATCTGTTCTTCCGCAGTCTCCTGTGCCAGGACCAAAGCATTTCTTAGGGTTTCTTCTTTTTGTACATACTGCTCCAACTTGGTCTGGACTTCATCCAGTTTTGCCTTCAGTTCATTGTTTTCCCGATACAGAAACTCGTAGTCGGTCGAGATCTGGCTCATAAAGCTTTGCACTTCGCGCACCTTGTAACCACGCATGCCGCGCCGGAAGATGACCGTTTCCAATTCAACCGGGGTTAACATCATCATCACTCCTTGAAAGTTTTTTCAAAGCTTACATTCAGAATGTCGTTCCCGTCTATAACTGGCGAACCAAAACCACGCCCAGGCGGCCCTTCTTGGACGTCCCGGTTTGCTCGCGAAATACAACCCGTCCCCGACCGCGCATGGAAATAACATCCCCCGGGCTGACTAACTGGTCAGGGTTTTTTACCGGCTTCCAATTTACTTTAAGGCGTTCCGCCCGAATCTCACGGGCCATTTTGGTTCGAGACTCTCCAAAGCCCAACGCGGCAAGAGCGTCCAATCGCAAAGAAGCCACCGTGGTTCGAATCTCTTTCTCTCGAATATCGGGCAGATTGAGCTGTTCGGGTTCAATTTCGGCCGTCTTGACCCGGCTATTTCCGACGCGCTCAAGGTGGGACAGGATGAAAGGAACCAATTCCGGAACCAAAATAACTTGACAAACGGATCCGGTCACCAGCAAATCCCCAATCTTCTCTCGCTTAAGACCCAGCGCCAATATAGAACCCAGGAAATCACGGTGCGTCAGTTCCTCCGGGCTATTCGATACAATTTGCAAATAGCCCAGCGCCGGTTCGATCGCTTCCGCGATATAATAATCGGGGTAAACGACCAACCGTTGCCGCTCCGCTTTGGAATAACCGCCAAAAACCCGAAACCGGACTCCGTTATTCCAAGCCAGAACAGCTTTAACCTGTTCCAGTTGGGACGGATCCAAAAAATCCGTCCACAAAGGTTGCTGTTCATGGAGGCTACGCTCCGCCAACTCCGTAATCTGAGTCAATAACAGTTTTTCTTCGTTTGTAGGATCCACCATTGCTCACCGTATGCCTTTACCGATCTCCCTGGAGCGTTCCGCCGCGGCGATCGCCGCTTGCATAACGAGTCCTGCGAATCCGGCCTTCTCGAATTCAAAAAGAGCAGCCGCAGTCGTTCCTCCCGGGGAAGTCACTTCATTCATTAACTGGCGAGGATGCTCCCCACTATTTTTTAATAATTCAGCCGCCCCCAACACCGTCTCGGTGGCTAATACCGCAGCGTCTTTTCGGGGTAAACCCAGATAAACACCGGCATTAATCAACGCATCGATAAAATAGTAAACATACGCCGGACCGCTGCCACTGACCGCAGTCACCGCATCCAATTTGTCCTCCGAAACACGCAGCACTTTACCGACACAGCCAAAAATCGCTTCGACCTTCTCCGCATCAGTTCCGGATGCTCTCTGGCCAAGACAATAGGCGGAAACCCCTTTGCCGATCCGGGCCGGAGTATTTGGCATCACTCGCACAATACGGGCTTGAGGCAACGAATTCTCCATCGCAGCCAGGGGCACTCCGGCAGCGATGGAGATAACCAGGTGCTTCTCGCAGAGCTGTGTACCTAATTCCGTCAAGATCGCAAAAAGTTGAATCGGTTTGATCGCCAAGATAATGGTCTGGCATTCCGCAGCCATACTTGCCACCGAAGAGAACAGTTGAATCCCTAAATTGCTTTGCAGAGCCTGGCCTCGCGGTTGGTCAACCTCCACCAGACCGATTTTATCGGCGCTAATCAAACCATTCCGGATTACGCCGCCGATCAGGGCCGCTCCCATCGCCCCGCCGCCAATCACACCTAATTTAAACATAACCATCTACCTTTCCCGATCGTTACGGTAAGTAGTCCCCGCTCCACCGCCGGGTCCAGCCGGCCAATCCTTTTCTTTGTCGCGCCACTCCGATTTCGGAGGAACGGATACCTCAATATGCTGCGGCGAAAAAAGAAAAATTGAACCGCTGACGCGTTGCATGGTTCCTTCCAAGGCATAAATTGCTCCACCCATAAAATCGGCGATACGCCGCGCCAAGACTTTTTCAGTCTCCTCCAGATTGATAATGACCGCCCGCTTATTCTTTAAATGGTCAACCAGCGCTTGAACTTCTTCAAATGAAGTAGGTTCGACGATCACCAACCGGACCGGTTTAGCCTGGGTTCCGGCAGAATTATTATTGCTGTTGTTGGCGTTATTACTGCTGGGATTGTTGAGAGAAACCAACTTGCCGCGTTCCCGGGAATCGCGGCGTACCGGCCGCGGCTCGACCGTGGCGGCTGTCTCGGGTTCCTCAACGATATCTTCAGCCTCAAATCCAAACGTATTCAAAAACTTTTCGAAAAGACCTTTCTTGGTATGTGGGTTGTACTTGTCCTCTTCTTGATCCCATTTTGCCATGGATCTACACCTCACTACTTAAAAATCGCGGTTCCAACCCTTATAAAATTTGCTCCCTCTTCCACCGCTACTTCAAAATCCTGACTCATCCCCATGGAAAGATAACGCCAAGTTTCGCCGAGATGATACCGGACAGCAGCTTCTTTATAAATATCAGTCAACTCCCGAAAGACCGGACGCGCCGTCTCCGGGTTATCCGAGAAAGGCGCCATGGTCATCAAACCGCAAGGAATTAAATTCGGACAGTCTTGGATCCGCTGCAGCAGTTCGGGGAGTCCTTGGGGCGGCAAACCATGCTTTGTAATTTCTCCGGAAATATTCAACTGAATTAAAAAGCTGACCTTTCGTTGGAGTTTTGCGGCTTGTTTCTGCAACTCCGCCACTAACTCGCTACGATCCACCGAATGGATCAGATCAAACTCCGTGATGACCGGTTTCACCTTATTGGTCTGCAATGAACCGATTAAATGCTTGACCACTTTTCCTTCAAGCGCCGGGAATTTTCCGAGTGCATCCTGCACTCGGTTTTCTCCCACATCGGTTACTCCGGCCCGTAGCGCCTCATTCATTTGTTCGGCGGTCACATACTTGGTCACCGCAATAATGGTCACGGTCGAAGGATCGCGACCAGCCCGGGCCGCGCTCTCGGCAACCCGTTGCTTTACAGCGAGCCAGTTATCCGCGATCGACATTTGGTATCACCCCAATAATTTTGCACCCAGCTCGGCCAAGTCGGAACGTTCTCCCTTGGTCAGCGTGATGTGTCCGGCAATCTTTTCGTTTTTGAACCGTTCAACCACAAATGTCAGGCCATTGCTGTTCGAGTCCAGATACGGATGGTCAATCTGATAGGGATCCCCGGTCAGAACGATCTTGGTGCCTTCGCCGACCCGGGTGATAACGGTCCGGATCTCATGGGGAGACAGATTTTGCGCTTCATCCACCAGCAAGAACTGGTTGGGAATGCTCCTGCCCCGGATATAGGTGAGCGCCTCCATCTCCAAAAGATTCAAATCCTTCATGCTGTTCACAAGTTGATCAATTTTTTCATTCCGATCCCGATTGTTGAATAAGAATTCCAAATTATCATAGATCGGCTGCATCCACGGCCGTAGTTTCTCATTCACGTCGCCCGGCAAAAATCCGAGGTCGCTTCCCATGGGAATGACCGGCCTGGAAACGGCCAAACGCCGGTATTTGGACTCCTCAACGACTTTTTGCAGGCCGGCGGCCAAAGCAAGCAGCGTTTTCCCCGTGCCCGCCCTTCCAATCAAAGTAACCAAACGGACTTCGTCATCGAGCAACAATTCCAAAGCATATTTTTGCTCCTTGTTCCGGGCCTTCAAGCCAAAGGTCTCTTGCTGGCCGAAACGGAGCGGAACCATCCGGCCGCCGCTCAGATGGCGGGCGAGGGCCGATTTGGAAGAGCCGAACGAATCCTCCAAAATAATCATTTGATTCGGGTAGATTCCTTCAATCTCCAAAGTTAATTCTCCACCGGCATAAAACCGGTCAATCTGTTCCGGCGGCACTTTCAAAGAACGGATACCGGTATAAACATCCTCAATCTCGATCTTATCCGTTTCGTAATCGGCGGCCGCGATGCCGACGGCATCCGCTTTAATCCGCATATTGATATCTTTGGAAATTAAAACGACTGGATTTTCGGAACTCTGTTTCAAAGCCAGAGCCACGGCGATGATTCGATTATCGGTTTTGGTCCGATCCAACGCCGGCGGGAGCATTTCGATCAACTGGTGGTTAAGCTCCACCCGGATTGTGCCCCGTCCTTCACCCAACGGGACTCCCGTGTCTAAATGCCCATTCTCTCGCAATCTATCCAAAAAGGCGGAAACGCGTCGGGCGTTCCGTCCGACTTCATCCTGGCGTTTTTTTTGGCCGTCAATCTCCTCGACCACGGCGAGCGGTATCACGATATCATTGTCTTGAAACGCATTGAAAGCCTGAGGATCATGCAGTAGAATGCTGGTATCCAAGACGAATATTTTTTTCAAGGGATGGCCTCCTATCGTGAAATGATGGTGTCTCCAAATTGGATCCCTTCGATAATGGCCCGTTCGCCATCGTTTTCAATTACCCGAACCGTTTTTTCTTGATAGCCGTCTCCTTTCATTAATTTAACGAAGGTAACCCCCTTTTTTTTATTTAACGCTTGCACGGGGACAACAATTCCCGAGTTGCGGCGGTATACCAGGAAGATCCTGCAGCGTCTCTCCGGCAAGATGCTCTGACCGATGCCCGGGTCTTCCAGCGCCACCAGTACATCTTTGCCGCCAGGTTGCGGCGGGGCGACTTCGGAGATTACCGCTTTGGTCTGCACTTCCCCCATCTTAATCCTCCAGACCGTTCGCGGAGTTGGATTCCCAACCTCTTGCGCATTCACTCGCACCACGATCCGCTGGTTGAAGGGATCGACAATCTTGGCGACAAATGTTCCGCTTTCAACGTTAAGCGCCGCGCGATGCAGGCGAAAGTTTCGTTTAAGATCCTCTTCCGTGATCCGCGGGAAGTCTTTGGGAGTCAGTTGGTTCTCCCAATCGTCGTACTGATAAAACAGATAACCCGGCTTCACGGCGGTAATGACCGAATCATTATTCTGGTCCATGGCCTGCGAATTTAAATTTTGGATTGCTTGATCGGTTTGATTGATATTTCGTAAAATCCGCTCTTTTTCCTGCTCCAGATTGTTTAAATCTTCTTTAATCGCGAATGCGTTCTGATTCCGCTGAATGAGCTTGCTCAGGATAGTCTGTTTGTCTTTGAGCTCCCGGGCCACCCGGTTCAGATCTTGGGTCAACACTTCCAGTTCCCGTTTTAGCGTTTTGTATTGCGCAACGGATTGAAGGGCGTGTTTGGGAACCGAGCCTTCCCGCCCATTGTCGAGCGTGGCGATGACCTCTCCTTCGGGAACCATCGTCCCGCTGACGCCGGTCACGGTCAGCTTGCCGGCCGCGGGGGCGGTGTAGATCGTCTCGTTACGCAAAAAAAGCGCCTCAGTCCAAAAGCCCTTTTCAATCGTTCCCCACCGCGCGACCACCGGATGTGTTATCATACCGCTCACAACATTGCGGACCACTTCAAACAGAAGAATAATTAATATTATTCTGACAATGACCTTGAGCATTCCGGGAATCGGTGATCGGCGCCGAAACCGCTGATGGGTCAAGATCTTTTTAGTGTCAGCATATTCCGACTTCGCCAAAGTTCGTTCCTCATTTTCGCATTACTTTTTGCGAACGCCGTCCCGGTTGGCTGCGGTTCTCCCGGCGGTTCACGCCGACTCGACCGGTTTTAGACCGATGACGCTCATCAACCGGCCGCCGCTTCCTGATTCGGCACGAAATGAAAAAAACCGGTCCGAATGGCAAACCGTACAGAATTCCGGCCTTTCGATCCGTTGCCGGTCGATTCCCGCCTCTTCCAAAAAACGGGAATTGACTTCCGCCAAATCAACCCGGTATTGTCCGTTCTCCGCTCGCACCGCGTCAGCGTGTTCCATCGCAAAAGTATCGGCGACCTCGGAACCGACGATAAAGCAACGGTCACAAATCGCTGGCCCCAGAACGGCCCGGCAATCGCCCGGTACGGTACCAAAGGCCCGTTCCATGGCGATGACGGCATTGCGGGCGATCCCCGCCAAGGTGCCGCGCCATCCGGCGTGAACCAGTCCGACCGCTGGAGTTTTGGGATCATATAAAAAAACCGGATAACAATCGGCGGAAAAGATCGCCAGCAGCAGTCCAGGTTCCCGGGTTACCAGTCCGTCCGTAGCGGAAATGGCGGTATGCGTTTCACGCGCCCCGGCCCCGGCTTGAGCCCGTTCGACAACGTGAACCCTCGAGCCATGAACTTGGTCGGCGCAGACTAAATCATCCAATGAAAAGCCGAACCCTTCCAGGAACGCCGATCGCCGCCGCAATACCGCCCGGGGATCATCCCCGGTATGCAAGGCCATGTTTCCGGCCCGGCGGGTCGTCACCGCTTGGATCAGCCCCACCCCGTTCAACTCGGAATTGCGGTAGAACTCAATGCCGTTCAATTCGTCCCTTTGCCAGCTCATCGAATCACAACCCGCTGGGGCTCCCAGAGCACAATCGTTCCGGCGGCCAATGACTCCGGAACCCGGATCAAACGTTGATTGGAAGAACCCCGAAATGTCAAGTTCGGATCCTTTTCCGCCAAGCGGAAAGGGCCGTCTACCAATATATCGGCCAAATTCAGCAGTTCTTGATAGCCAGGTTCGCTCTGGCGGCTCCGCAGATACTCCCAGGTGAACCCGGTATATACCCAAAGATTCAGTCCCAGCCCTTTCAAAAAGCCGGCCAGCACCGCGGCAGCGGGTGCCTGTAAAAATGGCTCTCCGCCGCTGAAGGTGACCCCGGCCAACAGCGGGTTGAGCCGTAAACGCCCCACCAGTTCCGTCAGGCTCAACTCTTCCCCGCCTTCCGGGTCCCAGGTGTCCGGGTTGTGACAACCCGGACACGCCTGCCGGCAACCTTGGAAAAAAACGGCGCAACGCAGTCCCGACCCATCGACGACGCTTTCCGGAGCCACGCCGGCAATGCGGACCCGGATGGTATCCATTACCGACGAGTTATTCATAGCCAATGGTTGCTCCGGTCGCGCAATTCGGCTTGTTTGGCGTCATTAAAGCGGTCGATGGTCGAGAGATAACCGGTGATCCGGCGGATTCTCCGAATGGCGGAGGAGCCGCAAACCGGACAATCCCCGGCAAAGACTCCCCGGTGAAAACAGGCGGTGCATTCATCGACCGGGAAGTTGATGGCGGCGTAACCCATATTGGAGAGGGCCATATGACGGATCAGGCGCTCGTAGGCCTCCAGATTGTCGATGGGCGGGGATTCCATCTCGACGTAGCTGATGTGCCCGGCATTCGTCAGTTGATGGTACGGGCCCTCAATCCCGATCTTTTCATAAGAGGCGATCTCATACTGGACCGGAACATGGAAGCTGTTGGTATAATACTCCTTATCGGTGACTCCGGAGATCACTCCGAAACGTTTGCGGTCCAAATTGACAAAGCGGCCGGACAATCCTTCGGCCGGCGTTGCCAGCAAGGTATAATTCAAGTCATACTCCTCGGAGAAGCCATCGATCAGTTTCCGCATGAAACTGACAATCTCCAGGCCCAGCCGTTGCGAATCGGGGCTCTGGCCATGATGACTCCCGGTCAGGCTGGTGAGCGCTTCGGCCAGGCCGATAAAACCGATGGAGAGCGTGCCATGTTTAATCACCGGTCCGATGGGATCGTTCGGCCCTAACTTCTCGGAATCCAGATACAGCCCTTGTCCCATCAGGAAAGGCATATCTCGCACTTTCAGCTTGGATTGGATCCGGTAACGATGGTATAACTGGCGGGCGGCCAAAACCATGAGCCGCTCCAATTCCGTATAAAAAATCTCCAAATCGCCGCCGGAGCGGATGGCGATCCGCGGCAGATTGATGGTAGTAAAGGAAAGGTTGCCCCGGCCGTCGCTGACCGCTTCGCCATGGCGGTTGGCCATGACCCGGGTCCGGCAGCCCATATATGCGACCTCGCTGCCATAGGGGGCGTTAAAGGACGAATCCATGAAAGCAAAAGTGGGATTGAGCCGTTGCGCCGACACCCGCATCGCCAATTGGAAGAGGTCGTAATTGGGATCGTCCGGATCGAAGTTAATCCCTTTCCGCAACCGGAAAATAATATTCGGGAAGATCGGCGATTCGCCGTGGCCCAAGCCCTTCTCATAGGCCAGCAGCAGGCATTTGGTCACCATCCGGCCCGCCGGCGTGGTGTCGCAACCCAGGTTGACGCTGGAGAAAGGCACCTGAGCCCCGGCGCGGCTGTGCATGGAATTCAAGTTATAGATCAGAGCTTCCATGGCTTGATAGACGTCCTCTTCAGCGGCGCCTGCCATGAATTGGGCCATGTCGCGATCGAAAAACGCGAAGGATTGTCCGCCATGCATGTCATTCTGCGAGCTCTGCAAGATGATGGCGGCCAGAGCCGCCGCAGAGCCGGGGCGTTTGGGCGGCCGAATGAAGCCATGCCCGTTATTGAAGCCGTTGGTCAATAGTTTTCCCAGCGGGATCTGGACACAAGTAAGCGTCTTGCCGTAAAAGTCCAGATCGTGAATATGAAAATCCCCTTCGGTATGCGCCTGCGCCATGTCATCGGGGATCATGCGGGATAAGTAATATTTTTTACTGGCCGCCGAGGCGATCTGCAACATCTTGGCGGAGGGTGAGTTGCTGATATTGGCATTCTCCCGGTTGGTTTCAACCAGAATCTCTTCCACCACGTCCATCAGCTCCGATTTGGAATCACGGAGCCGCGTGCGGCGATCCCGGTACAGGATATAGGCCTTGGCGGTCTTGGCATGCCCGGTCTCGATCAACGCCTTTTCCACGGCGTCCTGGACTTCTTCGACCGTGGGGATGCCGGTTCCCAGTTGCTTATGGAGATATTGCATAACCACACCGGCCAGTTCCTCGGCCAACTGCCGGTCCTCGCCGCCAACCGCTTTTGCCGCCTTGAAGATGGCCGCCGCGATCTTGGTCGGGTTGAACTCGACGATCCGGCCGTCCCGCTTGCGAATGGAACGAAATATTTTGTCGTTGTTGTGGTTGATAAACTCAACCACTTTTAGAAAATCTTTTTTTTCATCGTCGCCAATCTCAGCATGGTTGATAGCCATTTACTCTTCTCCTTCTTTCTTGGTTCTCGTTCCCAGCATGTCCTGGAGTTCCTGCATGAAGATGGCTAAATCCTTGAATTGCCGGTATACCGATGCAAACCGGACATAGGCCACTTCATCGATGTCTTTCAAGCCTTCCATCAATAGTTCGCCTACCGCCGAACTCGGTATCTCCTGATCCATCCGGTTCCGGAGCTCCCGCTCCACCCGGTCGACCAGTTTCTCCAGGGCGGCATAGGGTACAGGCCGCTTCTCACAGGCTTTGACCAGGCCGTTTAAGATCTTGGAACGGCTGAACGGCTCACGCCGACCGTCTTTTTTAATCACGATCAGCTGCGTTTCTTCGATCCGTTCATAGGTCGTGAACCGTTTTAAGCAGACCAGACATTCCCGGCGGCGACGAATGGTATTGCCTTCCTCGGATGCCCGGGAATCAATCACCTTGCTGTCGGGAGCGGCACAAAAAGGACATCTCATGGAATACCTCCCATACTATCGTGTTGGACGAAGATTTAGCAAGCCATACGATAAAGTCATACAAATCAGAAATCCTCAAGTTAAAAAGCTTTCAAAAACTTTCTCACTGGCTCCAAAGCAATCGCTGTGGCTCTTCCGGTTTTTTAACCGGGTTTATTGCAGCTCCTCGTCTCTTTCCGTGTTTTCCGATGAAAATATAGTTATTCATACTATTATATACCCCTGAAATTGAGGCGTCTAGAAGATTAAAATCCTGACTTAACCGATTTTTTCGCATTTTCCCTCGCCCGTCCGCTCCTGCCCGTCCATAGGAACCGGCGCGAACTTTGCGAGAGGAAATCGCCGGAATGCCTCCGTATTGCCTTGAAAAGGATCAACAAAGCCCCATCCATGGACTGGAACGTACCGGACTTGAACTACATTATTCAGCATCCTCTTTGAAAATCCTGCCACAAAAAAACAGCCTTGCCGGTTCTGAGTCCGTAACAAGGCTGTTTGGCGGGAAAATATTTTTAGCCGATCTCCAGCGCGTCGAGATCCATCTCATCCAGCAGTTCTTTGATTTTGAGCAGTTCTTCTTTGTTCAAGGTGACGCCTTTGCCCATCTTCTCGTGGGACTCATCCCACTCACGAATGTCCAATTTAGGCTGGCGCCCGTTCCAGCTCACAATATTCACTTCCTTGGTCCAGCCGCGGGGACTCTCGGATAAAATCAGCAAATGCTCGACAATCTCGAATGTTATCTCTGCCATTGTTAAACTCCTTTGATTAAATTGCCGGGTCCTCACGTCTTTGCGAAGGCCCCGTGATTGAACGAAAGGTATTGTTGCCTTTCCCGACGGGATCATGCATGGGCGGGCCAGCGCCGGCCCGCCTCATCTCCTTGCTCCGATCTCCACGATAAATCCGTAATCTTCTTTGCTCAGGTAAAATCGTTCCCCGGCCCGCAAGACATACTCGCGCTCCGGAATGAGCCGCTCGCCCGAGGCCAGGAAGGTTCCGTTGGCCGAGCCGCAATCCACCAGTCGGAAACGGTCCGTCTCCGCATCATATCCGACCCGGCAATGCTTGCGACTGATCTCCGCATCCTTCGCGGGAAAGACCAACTGGCAGAGGCCCGGGTCCCGGCCGAGCAGTATCCACTCACCCGGCATCAAGCTCATGGCCTGCCCGGACCGGCTTCCGCCGCAGGCCCGGAGGATAGGATGGACCGCCACTCTCAAGAGCCGGGTCTGTTCAGGCGCGGCCGCGGCAACTTGGCGTTTTCTCCTGCCATCCCGCCATAACCAGAATAACCCGCTCAGCAGAACCAACACCAACAGGCCGGCGACTCCAAAAAAGACCGGCCCAGCGCCGCCCCATTGCCGGTTTGGGGCGGCGTCGGCAATCGCCGGCACGTTCCTTCCCCGGGCAGGCAAGAGAACGTCGGTCCGGAAGGGGATCCCCAACTTGACAAGTTCCGGCAGCAGTTCGTCCACTTGAATGGCGCCGTTGATCCCCTGCGCCTTCAGGTCGCCCATGGACAGCGCATTGATCCCGATCACCTCGCCGCTCTCCATGACCAAAGGGCCGCCCGAATTGCCATGGTTGATGTCGGCGTTGGTCTGATAATAGCGGACGCCGTCACGTTGCGTGATCCGGCTGATAATGCCGTCGGTGACGGTGACATCCTCGGGGCGGCTAAAGGCCATGCCCCCACTCAGTTCGTCGGCCGCTTCCGGGTAGCCCATGGCGAATACTTTCTGGCCCAATTTGACCCGGGAACGGGAAGAAAGCGTCAGCGGCTGGATCCCCGCCAGCGGCTGTTCCAATTCCAGCAGCGCCAGATCGATGCTCGGATACGCGCCGATGACTTTGGTTCGGACCATTTTGGACCCGGAACAACAGACCATGACCCGGTCCGGGGCGGACGATACCACATGGTAGTTGGTGACCACATAACGAATCCTTGACGTTTTACCGATGGCAAAACCGGAACCGGAGAACGTGCTCCTCGGGGCGAAACAGACGAGCCGAAGCACACCGCGGGCCACGTCGGACAGATCCGGAGCGGCGGCGGCGGGAGCGAGCCAAAAAAAGATGGCCCATGCCATCATCAATCCCCGTCCTATTTCTTTACGCATCGGCAAACTCCTCTTTACGATGGGAGATGAATTCAATTTTCCGGATTAACTTTTCCATCCTTGAAAAGGGCTGGAAGAAGGCAAGAAGTGGATTCATTTCATCGGATTCGGCAAGAAAAATATGTCGCTCAATAGTTGGTCGGGAATGATTGCAAGTCGTACTGAAGAAATTTATTTCATCCTCTATAGAATTCATTACCAAAAAATTCTATTTTATACGAATTCCCGAAAGAATGCAGCACAGGAGCGTATGCATTCCATCTGAAACGGTCAAATGCTCCTCCAGAACTGGTGGACCTCGGTCCGGAAACGCATTCCCGGCGACCGGTCGATTATTTACCGGGCCTGACGGATCTGAAACGAACCGCTGGCGCCTCCTTCCGTCATCCGGGCAAGTTGTTCCTGGCCATGGAGGAGCTCGCCCCTTGAAAGGAGCGGCTCCTCCGCTTCCCGGGCAAACCGTTCGCGGACCCGGGACAGCCCGCCCGAGTCTTGGGCGAACTATTTCCCAAGCCGGGCGGACATCTCCGCGGCATAGGCAAGCTCTGCCGTCATCCGGATCAGTTCTCCCGGGCCGTGGGGGAGCTTTCTCCTTGAAGGGATCAGCTTCTCCTCTCCTCCGGCAAGCCGGTCCGCTTCCCGGACCAATATTCTCTCCTCTCTTTCGATGCGGTGAGCATCGCCAATATGGTGTTACCCCTTAATTTTAATTTTGCTTTCTTTGCGCAACTGGCGACGGCGCCGACGATTCTCCAATTTCTCGATTCCGTCATCATGCCCTACGGCACCGCCGACCGCCAACTTTACTTCCGGTTGACCTGTTCGGCGCTGACGACGGTCTCATTCGGTTTCACCCGGACCGAATTGTAATCATTTGACGCCCAACAACTCCTGAAACTCCTGGGTGAGCTTCTCTTCCAGCCGGTTCATGGCTTCGGCCATCTGATCGACATCCACCGTAATCCGCTCCAGATCACAGGCCCCGTCAAAACTGTCCTCGCGGCATTTCTTGAGATAGCCGCGGAGATTCAACGAATATTGGATTTGCCCGAGGTACTTTTCGAAGAGCTGTTCAACCAGCATGGACAGTTCATTGCTGAAATAGATCCGCTTTTCCCAAAAATAGCTGTATAGATCGATCAGCTCATCGGTCACAATGTCGATCATCAACGAACCGCCATTCTGATTGCCGGATTCCGTCCGGCCCGCGGATAGGGCGATGGTCTGATCGCGGAGGTTGTCGCTGAATTTTAAGATCCGCTGATACAACTCACGGATGATTTGGGCCCGTTCCTCATGGAGCCGGGTAAACTTGACTTCATGCTCCAGGCTGGCCTCATGTAATTTCGCCTTATACTGTTCCGTCTCCAGGGCGACGCGATGCTTGAACCGCTCCAGCTCCAGGGAGAGCTTTCCTTTATGCTTCTCCAGTTCGATTGCTAAATACCGGTCGAAGAGATACTTGGTGAGGTAGGCCGCAAACCCGCCTCCCACCAAGAATGCTGAAATATCGCGCAAATAGTCGACAACCATTGGAATCGGTCCATCCTCACGCTCCTGAAATAAACGCCGGAATCTTCCGGCAAGAAATTCACCATCCTAGGCTTGCGCCTGAAACCAAACATCCAGAACCACGGGGCGTCCGGGCTCGGCCGAACGGTAAGTTAAGCGGATGAACCGCAAAAAATGCTCCGGAACCAAGATGTTTTTCCGGCCGGGCCCGAGCGGCAGCTCCAACGAATCGGCCAGCCATTCCCGGCCGTCGGGGCTGATCTCCAGTCCAATCAAGGCGCTGTTTACAGGATGCCGGTTCATCACGCAATAGCTCATTTGGAAATAGTCGGCCATCGATTCGGTCAAAACCGTTTGCAGCGAATCGGCGCTCGTCACCGTGGCATTTTGGGTCCAATCGCGATGCCCGGAAATCTCGACGCCGCGGCGCGGATATAGCTCCGAATTCGTGACGCATGCCTCCTTTAGAATCTGGATTTCGAAATGCAAGGTAATAGCCAGTCGCAGCGCTGACCCATCCGCACGGTAATTCACCGCCGGAGGTTTGCAGTCGACTCTGAGCTGAGCTTCGCAGCAGCATTCCTTGGCCGGAACGAGCAGCGAGAAGGGAAGATCCCGCCATCGATGGATAATCACCCCGGCGGGCTCCAGACACTCCACCTCCAATCGGACCGAACCCTCCATGGTCAAATAGCCGCCATGGGGAATCGCGGCAATTTCAAGCGGGGTGACGTGCCAGTCTTTCAGCTGCTCGAGCGCCAAATCGAGTGGGGTTTCAACGATTGTTTGCGCGGTCAATCGCGCCAACAATTTTTTTACCAGGAAACTCTCTGAATGACACCGATCAATTTCCGGTTCCGGCAAAACCTTCACCCTTTTTAAGGAAAAGTCTCGATTGTCTTATCATATGACAAGGGAAGACGAAAGGTCCTCCCTTGTTTTAACTATGGCCCTGGAAGAAGATGTTGAGCGTAACCGCGCTGGCGGCGTTCACCGCCGCGTAGTACACCCGGGCGTATTTGAGGAATACCGTCGAAACCAGTCCCGTGACATCGCCGACATTCAGCGTGACATAGCTGGTATTGTCGACCCAGCTGGTGGCGTCCGGACTGACCTGGAGCTTTGCCACGGCTTGAGCGTTGGCGGCCAACGAAGAGTTGACCAGCCCAAAAGTGTACTCCGATAAACTAAGAACATTGTAGGTGGTATCCGGAGAGCCGGCGGTATTCGTAAAATTGGGGCGAACCGCCGAAACGTCGGTGGTAGCCAGCGTAGATTGGACCGCCAGACCCGCACTGGTGATCAACAGACCGCCGGTGGGCGGAGTGATCGACAGACCGCTGGATGGGGCGGTGACGGTCAAGCCGTTAGCCGGGGCGGTGATCGCCAAACCCGTGCTGGTGATGGCTAAGCCATTGGTGGGCGGAGTGATCGACAGACCGCTGGATGGAGCGGTGACGGTCAAGCCGTTAGCCGGGGCGGTGATCGCCAAACCCGTGCTGGTGATGGCCAAGCCATTGGTGGGCGGAGTAATCGACAGGCCGCCGGACGGAGCGGTGACGGTCAAGCCGTTAGCCGGGGCGGTGATCGCCAAACCCGTGCTGGTGATGCTGAGATTGCCGGAAGAATCGGTATTGAAAGCGGTATTGTTCCCGCCATAGATTTTGATGCGGACTTGATCGGGATTATCCTGGAAGATTTTAAAGTTGGGCATCAGGGTGCCTCCTTTCGATTCAATAGCCCGTAAAAGCCCGTGGAAGGGGTTTCAGTAATAGCATATGGCCCAATCAGTGGAAGGTCACAGTCCCGATGCATATATTAGGACGGAAATCCCATGAAATACTGAAAGCATAGAAAGCGAGCCCAAAATGAGCACCGTCAGTCTATGTATGATTGTCAAAAATGAAGCGGATAACCTGCCCCGGTGCCTGAAAAGCACGGCCGGGGCGGTTGATGAACTGATTGTGGTGGACACCGGATCTACCGATAATTCGCTGGAGATTGCGAAAAGTTTTGGAGCCCGGGTCAGCTCCTTTCCCTGGAATGGCAATTTTAGTGCGGCGCGGAACGCTTCCCTAGCGAATGCTTCCGGAGACTGGATCCTGTTCCTGGACGCCGATGAGGAACTAACGCCGGAGAGCGCCCGGATCTTGCGCCAAATCACGGCCACTCCTGCGGTGGAAGGCTATTTTGTCAAGATCCTCAATTATTTGGGGAACGAGAATTGGAACGAAGTCTGCCCGGACCTCGTTTTCCGGCTTTTTCGGAACCGGCCGGCTTACCGGTTTCGGGGCGCCATTCACGAACAGATCGTGGATGTCATCCTCGAACAGAATCAAACGGCGCGTTATCAAACGGCCGAAAATTTGATAATCCGCCATTACGGCTACCTAAACCAGGCGATTGAGGCCAAGGATAAAAAAAACCGTAACCTGCGCCTGATCCAAGCGGAGCTGGAAAGAGATCCCCAGAATCGCTTGCTCCGCTATCACTACGGCGTGGAGCTGTACCGGGCGGAGCGTTTTGACGAGGCTGCCGTCGAGCTGCATCAAGCCGCCAATGGAATTGACCCTGCCGCCATTTACCTGCCCAAACTCCTGCGCTACCTCGTCTTGGCCTATCAAGGAGCCGGCTGTCCCGAGCAGGCATTGGAGACCGTCCGGATCGGGCTATCGCTCTTTCCAAACTATGCCGATCTTTATTATTACGGCGGATTAAGCCATCTTGAGCAACGCGACTATGTCCAGGCTTACCATGCCTTCCGGCAAGCCGCCGCCATGCCCGAACAACCTTGCTACTACGCGTCGTTCAGCGGCATTCGCGGCTTCCGGGCCTATTATCAGCTGGGGCAACTGGCTGAGGTCTTCCTCAACCCCGAAGAAGCGTTAAAGTATTACATTCATAGCTTAGGCGATAATCCCGCCTTTGCCCCGGCGCTCCGGAGCATCGTGCGGCTGCTCAAGCCTCAGGATGACCCGGAGTACGCCCGGCAATGCCTGGAGAAGATCTGCGATTTCTGTACCCCCCAGGCTCAGCTCTGGTTGGGGCAGATTCTGTTTCAGGAGTCCGCTTACGCCCTGGCATTACAATATTTGGAATCCGGATCGGCCGGACCCCAAGTGCCGGGAGAAGTAAAATTATGGCGGGCGATCTGCCTCTGCCAGCAACGCCGTTTTTTAGAAGCGCTCCATCTTTTGAAGGAGTTTCCGCCAGCGGATCCCCTCTATCCGCTGGCCCTGCTCAATCAATTACTCTGCTTTTGGATTCAGGGAAACCGCCGCAAAACGCTTTCCCTGGCCCGTCAGCTCCAGACTCTGGGTTTATCCGAAGATACCGCGGCTGTGATCAGTCTGCTCACGCATGTCCTGCCGCAGCAGCAAAAGATCTTCGAATTGACGGATAGCCAAGGCCAGCCTATCTTTTTGGCCTGGGCCAAACGGCTCTTAAAAAGGGGCCAGGATTCCGGGAAACCAGCCAAAACCGCCGGAGTTCGCCTGGGACCGGACGGCATCTCCCTGCTCCTGGATATCCTGCTCCGCTTGATCGACTTGAATGAATCTGCCCTGGCCGAATCCCTGCTAAACCGGCTGGACCCGGAGGTGCTGAGCGGCCAGGCCGGTGCCATTGGACAGCTGTACTATCGCTACCAGCGTTTGGATGAGGCTTGTCAATATCTCCGGTTTTATGCCGAAACCCATCCCGAGTCGGCCGCGGCCCTTTATGACCTGGCTGAAGTGGAACGGGATCGCGGCAATGCCATTCATGCCGAAACGCTCTACCGGCAGGCTTTGGCGCTGGATCCCAAAGAGCCGCGGTTTTATATCGCCTTGATCCGGCTTTACCAAAAACTCCGGCGGGAGCTGCTGGAAGAGGCCGTTGCACAGTTTCCGGAGATTCCGGTCCTCCAAAAGTTGCTCCGGGAGGCGCAGGAGCAATGAAACCGTCCCTCTCGGCAGTCTTGATCGTCAAAAACGAACAGCAAAACCTGGCCCGTTGCCTGCACAGCCTGTCGGGGCAGGTGGATGAGATTGTGATCGTGGACACGGGTTCGCAAGACGGAACTATCGCTGTCGCCCGGCAATTTACCGAACGCATTTATGAATATGCCTGGCACCAAGATTTTAGCGCCGCGCGCAACTATGGACTTTCCCGGGCGAGCGGCGACTGGATCCTCTCGCTGGACGCCGATGAAACTCTGGATAGCAGCCAGGGAGGGCTGGATGCTTTATTGGCAGCCGATTCGGGGCTGGATGCCTACTTTCTGCCTCTCTACAACCAAAACCCGGCAACCCGGGAATCCACCGTCCACCAAGTGCTGCGGCTCTTCAGAAACACTCCGGAGTATCGCTTTCAAGGGTCCATTCATGAGCAGATTATCATCCAAGATCCGAAGCGGGTCGGCCTCGCCGTTCATCCCATCATTCGGCATCATGCCGCCGGCGAACGGGAACGAAACCGTAAACGCGGCCGTAATCTCGCCCTCCTGCGGCGGCAGCTCGGCACCGATCCGGTCAATCCGTTCCTCCAATATTATTTGGGTCTGGAATGGCTGGGTCTGAATCAGCCCGCCCGCGCTTTGCCGTTGCTTGAAGATGCCTGCCGGGCTATGGCCGAGGACCAGATCATCTTTCGGACGCCGGCGCTCCATTACTACATCACCGCGCTCAAAGCGGTTGGCCGCGTGGATGAAGCCTTGGCGCTCTGTTTGGCGGAGACGGAACGATACCCGAATTATGCCGACCTCTTTTTTCACGGGGGGCTATTATTGGAGGCCGGCGGCGAATACCAGATTGCCATGGACTGGTTTGAAGAAGCTGTCCGCTCAGGCCCACCGCCCCCCTTCTTCTTTCACACCCAAGGATGCGCCTCTTTCCTGGCCCTTTTCCATATTGGTTACTGCCAGGAACAACTGGGAAAAAGGAAGCAAGCCATCCGCTCCTATCGCGAGGCGCTGAATAATCACTCCGATGCGTTTTTTGTCATCTACCCGCTTTTCCTGGCGGTCTTGAATGAACTCGGGGCCGAACCGGCCCGCGATTATTTTTTGCGCAACGGCGACTTGCGTGACGGTCAGCGCGGCGCCATTCTGGCGGAATTATTTTTTGAAGCGGGCCATCCCGGCATCGCCGCCCGCTGCTTGGAAGACCCGGAGATCCGCCGTCATGTCCAACCGGCGCAGACGGTTCATTGGTTGCTTTTCTCCGGCCAACCCGGGGCGGCGCTGGCAGAGTTGAACCAATTGACTCATCGTGAAAATCCTCCGGAGCCATTGCTGGAGGAGCGGGTCGGTGCCTTGCTTCTGACAGCCAATTATTCGGCCGCCAAACGCGATGCGCTTCTGCTCTGGCGGCTCCCGGGCAGCCGGATCCAGGCTATCGCCTATCTGAATCTAATCCATTGGGTAACGCATTGCCGCCTGGGCTGCCGTCCGGAAGCCGCTTCACAGCCTGTAATCATCAAAACCCTCGTCGAACTGGTGGAGAATTGCCTGAAAGCGCGCGCCGCCGAGAAATTGGTTACGGCATCCCCTTATGAAGGACTCATCGTTCACACTCTCAACGTCTTAGCCCGTCTATCGTTTAGGGGCCCTGTCGCTTTGGACGCTTATTTTCGACAAAAAGCCGAGCTCTGGCGGAAACTTTGTCAATTCCGGACCGGCATGAAGGGAGATTTGACGGGTGTCCGCCATTTCGGTGAGCTTGTGTGTGATCGCCAGGGATGAAGCAGCGGTGATTGCGGACTGTCTGAACAGTGCCAGGCCTTTCGTGACGGAGATGATTGTAGTCGATACCGGCTCAACCGATCGGACCCGGGAATTGTCGGTCGCTCTCGGAGCCCGGGTTTTCGACTGGGATTGGAGCGGCGATTTCGCCGCAGCCCGCAATTACGGGCTGGAACAAGCAGAGAGCGCTTGGATTCTCGTGCTGGATGCCGACGAAACGCTGGAACCGACGACCACGGATGACTTCCAAACCTTACTCCGGGACACCCGGATCGAAGGCTACTATCTGACCATCCGCAGTCAACTGGAGAATCATAGGGAAAGCATTGACTACGTAGTCCGGCTTTTCCGGAATAAACCGATCTACCGGTTTGACGGAATCATCCATGAACAAGTCGCTGGATCGATCCTGAGGCATAATAACGGTTCCGGGCTCGTCAAAGCTCCACTCCTCATCAACCATTCCGGTTACCGCTCCGAGGTCGTTCGGCGAAAGGATAAACACTGCCGCAATATCCGTCTGATTGAACAGGCTTTGAATAAAAGCCCGCAGGACCCATTCTTATTATACAGCTTGGGAATGGAGCATTACCAAGAAGGACGGCTTGAAAACGGCTTGGTTTTTCTGGAGCGCGCTTTAACCCTGTTACATGGCGAAGAAGGTTTTTTCCACGAGATACTGTTAGCGGTAGGCGTTGGGCTTTGGCTAACGGAACGCTTACCGCAACTGGCGGTGTTTCTGGAACGGGCCTTCCGCATGCTGCCCGAGGATCCTGATTTGCACTGGCTGATGAGCCTCCTGGCGTTTCGGAAGAAAAACTATCAAAGCGCCTTGAGCCATCTCCGGCAAAGCTTCGGGACCACGCTGGCCGTCGAGCCTTCCAAAAGTATTTTGGATGACGATCTGCTTTCTTTGCGGCAGCATCTTCCACCGGCAACCGCCGCATGTCATGGGTCCGCGGCTGCCGAGACGGAGAATCCGATTCCATGGTCCAATTTGCTGGAGTTAAAGAAACGATCCGAGATGGAGGCCGACTGGCCGGAACTGGCCGCATGCATTCCTGCCAAGAGACAGCTTGCCGAACATTTTTTAAGCCGGCAGGATCTACCCTTGGCATGGGGGTTACTGCTTTTACAAATCTTGCAATGCGTAACCGAGCGGCAGTGGGCGGAGGCCGACCAAACTTGCCGCCGGCTGGTCGAAACCACCGGCAGTCAGGGATGGGCTCCTCCGCTAGCGCTGAACGCTTCCTGCCTCAACCTCCTCGGGCAGGAAATCATGATCCGACTCGCCCTCCACCCATGCCGGCTGCCGCCTGAGCCGGAAATCAGCGGCCCGGCAATTTGCAAGCTACTCCACTGGGGCCTGGACCTTACATTGCACTTGACAATCCCGGCGGAAGGCTATCCGGAAAAGGAGGGATGGACGCATGACCAAAGTATTGATTGCCAGCCCGGTTCGGCAGAAACCAATCATCCTAAAAGAATTCCTTGATTCTCTGGTGAAACTGGAAACGGAGAACCTCGACACCGATTTTCTTTTTATTGATGATAACGAAACACCCAGCGAATGGTTGACCCAATTCAGGGCCCGGACCGGAGAGCAGCGGGTCACTATCCTCCCAGGTAACGGAGGGGAAGAATATCTCCGTGACGAACTGACCCATCACTGGCGCTCGCGGTTAATTTGGAAAGTTGCCGCTTATAAGGACCGCTTCATTGCAGCCGCCAAAGAACGGGGCAGCGACTTCCTGTTGCTGGCCGATTCGGATCTGGTATTGCATCCCAAAACCCTGGTCCATCTGGTTCTGCTCAACTTAGATATCGTTTCCGAGGTTTTCTGGACGCGCTGGAATCCTGAGCTTCCGCCTTTGCCCCAAGTTTGGCTGGGGGATCAGTACCGGCTATTCCCCAAAGCAGCCGATGAAACCATCTCTGAGGAGGAGGCCGGCCGCCGCACCGCCGAATTCCTGTCGATGCTCCGGCAGCCCGGAACTTATAAGGTAGGCGGCTTGGGCGCCTGTACGCTGATCAGCCGGCGGGCGCTGCTGGCCGGAGTCGCGTTCCGGAAGATTTACAACCTGGGCTTGACAGGGGAAGACCGCCATTTTTGCATCCGTGCGGCGGCGCTCGGTTTTGAACTGTTTGCCGATACCCATTATCCGCCTTATCATATTTACCGGGAATCGGAATTATCCGGCGTGGCGGAATACCTTCGCCGCATAGATTCGACGAAAGGCCTCCCCACCTCCGCCCGTCCCGTTCCCGGTTTTATTTCGGGCAACGGACTCACCCTGGCAATGCTGGTTCGGAACGAAGCCGGGCGCTTTCTTGAGCCAGTCCTCGCCCAGGCCCGTCAGTATGTCGAACGAGTGGTCATCGTCGATGACGCCAGCGAGGATCCGACCGTTTCCATCTGCCAAAAAGCGCTGGCCGGGATCCCGCTTTCCCTGGTGTCCAACCCGGCTCCCGCCTTTCACAACGAGATTATCCTCCGGCGGCAATTGTGGTCCATGGCAATCGCGACGCAGCCGCAGTGGATCTTGATTCTCGACGCCGATGAACTCTTTGAGGAGCGGGCGGTTACGGAGTTGCCTCGTCTTTTGAACGATGCATCCGTCGATGTCTATACATTCCGGTTGTTTGATTTCTGGAACGAAACCCATTACCGGGAGGACCGTTATTGGCAGGCCCATCGCACCTACCGGCCATTTTTAGTGCGATACCGCCCGGATTTCGATTATCAATGGCAGGAGACCCCTCAGCATTGCGGGAGGTTTCCCCGGAATATTCTGGAGCTGCGCGTCGCGGCCAATCCTTTGCGTATCAAGCACCTGGGCTGGTCCAGGCCTGCCGACCGGGTGGCCAAATTCCGCCGCTATCGAGAGCTTGATCCCGAGGGACGTTATGGAGTCTTGGAACAGTATCGTTCCATCCTGGCCCCCTGTCCCCATCTCATCCCATGGCATGAGCAAGAATAAAAAGCGAGGCTGAAGAGGATGTATGGAATTTATATCGGAAATAACCGGTTCTTGATTGAGACCTCGTTAGGGGAGCGTCTGTTAGCACCCGCTGACGACTTGAGTGTCTCGCTGAACCTGATGCTGACAGGCGTTCATGAAGCGCCGTTAACCAAGTATCTGCTCCGCAATGTCCGGGCCGGCCAGACTGTCATCGACGTCGGCGCCAATATCGGCTATTTTACCGTTTTACTCGGAATACTAGCCGGTCCAACGGGACAGGTGATCGCTTACGAACCCCATCCTCATTTGTACTCGATTTTATTGGATAATTTGGCCATCAACTATCTCCACGACCGGACTCACGTTTTCCAAAAGGCCGTTTATTCCGAGGAGAAGGAGCTTACTTTGCATATTGCCAAACGCTTTGCCGGCAACAGCTCTATCCACCGCCACGGATCCGATTATTTCCGGCACTATCCGGATGAAATCATAGAACTCCATGTGGCTGCGGAGCCGCTCTCCCGGCACCTCGAAACTCATCCCTTCATCGACCTCATCAAAATCGATATCGAAGGCGGCGAATACCATGCGTTACTCGGCTTAGGTCCAATTTTAGAAAAAAAGGCCGTGGCCCAAGTCGTCTTTGAGCTTAACCGCTCCATGCTTCGGCATGATTGGCCTTTCCTTCTGGAATTACTGCACCATTATGAAGATCGTTTTCAGTTATCTTTTCACTCGTTATCCGAGGGCGGAGAGAGCATCCCGGTCGAACTGGATGGATTATTGCAATCCGGTTCCAATCCGGCGGTCGTTATGAAGCCGTCCTAGCCGGTTTCCTGCCGTATTACCAGAGGTTCAACGTTAAGTTTTTGGTATATTGATGGGCGAGTTCCAATGAATGAAAGGTTCCGGCATCGATCCACCAGCCGTCCAGTATCTCATGGGTCAGGTTGCCTTGTTGTAGATAAGCCCGATTCACGTCGGTGATCTCCAATTCACCCCGCCCCGAAGGTTTGAGCTGCTTTATAATGGAAAACACTTGCGAATCGTAAAAATAAATTCCGGTCACGCACAGACGCGACTTGGGAAATTGCGGTTTCTCCTCAATCCCAATTACCTTTCCGTCTTGAAGCTCGGCGATTCCATAGCCCTGCGGATCATCCACCTCTTTTAGAAGGATCTTCATTCCCGATGGCTGTTGGAGAAATTTCTCCAAATACGGCCGGAGATCCGCTTCAAACAGGTTATCTCCCAGGATGACCGTCAACCGCTCTCCGGCGGCGAACTCTTCCGCCAACAATAATGCCGCGGCAATGCCTCCGGCTTCTTCTTGTACTTGGTACGTAAATTTTATGCCCCATTCCGCTCCGCTGCCGAGCAGTTCGATCACTTGTCCGATATAGTTCCGGCTGGTCACCACCATAATCTGCGAAATGCCGGCTTGCTTGAGCCGCTCAATCGGGTAACAAATCATTGGGTACCTGCCGACCGGTAAAAGATGCTTGTTGGTATACCGAGTCAACGGAAGCAAACGGCTTCCGGTTCCACCAGCCAGTATAACACCCTTCACGGTTCAATCCCCCTTTTAACCGTCGGACCTCTGCCACGTTGGGTTAGGTTTCGCGGTGATGGATTATGGTATGCGCTTGCCCGCGGCGATGGGATTAGGTTGATGGCATTTATCAGCTGTCATAATATCACGTTAGAGAATTCTCCGCCGTTTGCCGGCTTCCTCCAGTTCCGCACGATATCCTCTGTACTCAATTCCTATCCTAGATTCTATCATTCCATCAAATAAAAGGACTGGCATTGATTCCAGTCCTTTTATTGATAGCCCGGTTGGGTGATTATGCGGCAGGTGAAAACACTTGGATGGTATCAGCCAACACTAAGGTTATGGTCACCGCAGTGATTGCCAACGTACTAGGATCTTCTTCCACAGTGATGATCTGGTTTACAATGGCCAGATTACCGCTTATCGTCACATTGGGCGGGAAAGTCCCGGGTATGGTCTGTAAGAAAACGAAGGGAACCGTTACCGTATCCGTATGCGGCAAGCCATCGATTCCCGTGTATTGGATGGTAGCTACCACATCTCCAGATACCCGGACGATAATGGAAGAAATCCCGACAATTTCAAAACGCACATTACTCAAAGTCACATTGACGACATTCAGAGCAGTTGCTGATATTGTCAGAGTGACAGTAGTCGTTAAGGTCTCCTGGAAAGTGGCACTAGTCAACAGTACCGGCTGCGCCGGAGCAACGGGAATTGTAACACAACGGCGTTGTAACCGAGCGAGCACGCTTCGGGTGATCTGGTCGTTAAAACGCTGGATGGAAGTACTATATTCGCAGACAAACGGCAGACAGCACGATATGGGACCTGACCCCGCCGGGGCGGGAAGGCTGCTGAGTCCGCTGCCTCGGGAGCATCGTGAACTGGTAGCCATTTTATTACACCTCTCCTCATACATGAAATAACTCTTGAATCAGACTTAACCATTGGTTGGCAATGATTGTCGGATGGTTACGTTCTAACAGTTGGGCTCGGGCATTCTCTAGCATTTTTCGTCGGTGCGGACTGGCGAGGGAGCGCATGATGGTTCTGTACCATTCCTGAGGATCGTCGCCGCATAGCCAGCCATTGACACCCTGCCGGATCGTATTCCGGTACGGTGCGACGTCGGCGTATATTCCGACTACTCCGGCAGCGGACAGATCGCGAAATTTACTGTCGCTTTTGGCTTGGTTGAAGGAACTCGGCCGGAGCGGCGCTAGTCCCAGCGTCCACCCGGAACTAGCCAGTTCGGTCAGAAACTTTTGATAATCGGTGATGGGCCCTTGGACTTTCGCATGACGTAACTTTTCCCAACGGTCAGGATGGCAACCGATAAATTGAAACTCCACCTTCGGCCCCAACGTTTCCTCCACTTTTAGCAGTGCCGGGAAGATCCGGTTGAGATCGCTCCGGTGATGCCGGGTTCCGAAGTAACCGACCCGGTATGGCGGCGTCACTCTTTCGGGTTGCAACGGTAGCAGATTGATTGCATAAGGCTGATAAATCGCTCGATAACCGCGCCGTAACAGCCGTCGGGCCAATTCGGGAGAACCCGCTTTAATCAGATCGCTCTCATCCAGCAAAAGCTCAATGACGCGGGGACGACAGCTTTGAGAATAACGGCGGCCCCACTCTTCATCGAGCGGCGGTTCGAGCAGATTATCATCCAGTTCGTAAAGGACTTTAATTCCGTGATGCCTGGCAAACCGAACCACCGACAAGGTGGCGCTGTTGGAACAGCGGCAGAGTATCAAACAATCGACACCCGCCAGATCGGATCTTTGGAGATGCGCTTCAAAGACCAACCGCCATTCGAGCTTTTCTTGGGAAAGCGTGGCGAAAGGAATCGAATACGCCATCTGGGTCAGTACGCCATCTTCCGGTGTAGCAATGAGGATGGACGGACGATTCACTTGACGCGAAAACATCGGATTAGCCAATTCGGACATTCATCATTACCGCCAATTGCCTTTATGCTGATATATAGTATTCGCTAGGAATGAGGGTGCTGCCGGGATAAACGCATGATAACCGTCACAAACCCGCTTCTTTTGGCACAGAAATTATCCAAGGCGGCTTTTCCAAAATTAAGGTCCGATCTGTTGACGGTAAAAGGGTACAGTTCCATAGCGCAACCCCAGTTCAGCGCCAATCGAAAAAAGAATAACCAGCGTTCCGGGTTTGACACGAAAAAAGGTGTTGCCTAATATTTTATACTATTAAGTTGCTATGAGCTTCTTCTCTTTCCCGCCACGGCAAAGTCTGGAGAATATTCCAGTGATATAGCATTTTGATAAAGCGTAAACGGCTTTGTTCACGAAAAGCGCGGTGAGGCGTTCGCGCTTTTCACTCCAAACCCGTCAACGCTTTGGCAAAATGTTGTATTCCTTTTTAATAAAACACTGTCAGAGGTTAACGGATGCTGAATATACTTTGCATTGTGCAAACACCGGTTCCATCCACGGAAATTTCGATAATCCGGCCATTTACCTATTTGCAAAATGAGAAAGCCATCTCCTGGCAGTTAGTGAAAGAAAACGGTTTTTCAGCGAACATGCTTCAACAGGTCGACGTGGCGGTTTTTCACCGTAATTGCCACCCGAATGGCCTACGCGTATTAAATGCGGTCAAAACCGCCCGGATTCCCGTTATTTATGAAATAGACGACAATTTTTTCGACCTTCCGGAGGAACTCCCCATCGGACAGTATATGCGAAATCCTTATATCATGAAAACCATTGAACAATTTTTACAGACCGCGAATGTCGTCAAAGTCGGTTCTCCCGAACTAATACCGTTGATTTCCAAGTACAATCGGAAGACCTTATATCAACCCTACGCCGTGGATCTAAACATCATCGACAGCCTACCCAAGCCCAAGAATCCGCATTTCACGATCGGCTACGCCGGTACGATCCACCACAACCAGGACTTCCGTTTTATCATCAATCCCATTCAGCGACTGGCAAAGGAATATCCCCATATCCACTGGGACTTTATCGGTTGTCTTCCCGAAGGGTTGAAAAAACTCGCCAATGTCAATTTCACGCCGTTCATTCCAAATTACACCGCTTTTTTGCAGGACCTTTACAAACGGAATTGGCAGATCGCATTGTGTCCGCTATTGGATTTACCCCATAACCGTTGCAAAACCGATAATAAGTTGCGCGAATACGGAGCTTGCCAGATCGCTGGAGTCTACTCCAATATCCCGCCCTACTCCACCAATGTTCAGCCTGACAAAACAGGGATCTTAGCGGCCAATGCGGAGCAGGAATGGTATGAGGCTATCAAAAACCTAATCCACAATGACCAACTTCGTTCGAAAATTGCCGTGCAAGCCAGGCAATGGGTGGAAACGCAACGTTCATTACCGGTGGTTGCCAAAGAATGGATCAAACTTTTTGAGCTTGTACTCACAAAATAAGAGGGTATTTGCATGAACGAACAAACGGCTTTTGACGGCGCGCTATTGCGTCGCTTTTATGACAGTTTTCGGACCATTACCTACCATCGTGTACCGGTCTTCCGCTACCTTCACTACTCATTCCTTTTTTTTGCGAGAAATCGTTGGAAACTTAATTGGGCGAAAGATAATTTGCCCGGCTTGAAGTCGGAAATGGCCCAAATAACCGATACTGCACTCTACCATCAGTTTGATGAACCCTATCAGTACGATCCGCACCCCGATGGAGTTATTTTAATGCGGGGAGGATTTGGCGATATTGCTTCGTCGCATTTGCCGAAAGAGCGTTTTGTACTATTGAGCCCGAACCAGGCAGAGGTAGATGTGATCCACCGTAACCGTCCGGATCTGGCCGCTTTGAATATTGAATCTTATTACCGGCCCAATCCCCGCGCGGTAGAGTTGCTGAATCAACAGATTGCCAAGGTAATACAGAAACAACAGAACGATCCAATTTTTGGAAGCGCCGATTTACTGCGGTGGTTGTACGGGAAAACACCGGAAATCGTCCGCGTTTTCGATGCGGTTCATTCGATTTTTGAAACGTTGAATATCGGGGCAGTATTGACTATCTCCTCGATTGTCTGGATGGATTGCGCTCTCAATTTGTTTGCCAAAGCCAACCGCATCCCGTCGTTCACCCTGCAACACGGGTTAATCGTCGAACGTGATCTTTTTTGCCATATTCCGATCGGGGCTACGCAAAAAATGGTCTGGGGCAATGCGGTGGCACAATGGTATCAGAAATTGGGGTTCCCCGCATCGCGCCTCTCCGTCATTGGTTCGCCGCGCTTTGATGTTATTTTCAATAGAAAATGGTGCGGCAAACAGGAACTCTGCCAAAAGCTCGGCATCAATCCAACGCAAAAAATCATGGTCTATGCCACCGGCACCGAAATGAAAACCATTGTACCACTGATTGTGAATGGCCTTCGGTCCATTCCCGGTCTCTACCTGGTGATGTTATTGCATCCGGCCGAAAGCGCGCTAGTCCCCCAGTATGAACAATTAGCTGCCGGCTACTCCAACTGTAAAGTGGTTCGATTCGGGCAGATTAGCCTCTATGACGCCCTTAGCGGTGCCGACTTCTTTATTACCCATTGTTCGACCGCCGGCTTGGAAGCAATGCTCTTTCAGCTTCCGGTCATCACGGTGGAACCGTTGTCATCCTACTTTTCGTATGGAGAGCTTGGCGCCTCATTACGCGTCACCACCTCCGCCGAACTCAACGAGACCATCTTGAAGCTGATGAATGATGCAGACTTTCGAAAAAATGCCATCCAGCGCTATCAGCAGTTCATTGCCCAGTATTGTATACCCGACGGTGATGCATCCAAACGACTCTTTGACCAGTTAAAAATGGTCTGCCGCAGCGGAGGCGTTGTCTAAAAGCGTTGTGATTCACCCTGTCCGAAGGCCAGGGTGAACACAAAAGCTCAGAGAAGCAAGGGATAAAGTCGTTTTGAAATCCTCTTGCCAGTCGAATCGATTGGAAAGAGACTTTATCCCATGGCTTCTAAAAACTTCTCATAAGGGGTTGCCGATGAAAGCAAAAAACTCTTTTTACTGCGTTACATTACGCCGTTTTTTTGAGGCCTTTCAAGGGGTTACGTACCACCGCGTGCCGATCTGTCATTATGTTTATCGCCATTTTATGAGTTTTATTGGGGAAAGCCGCTTACAAACATATCTTCCATACGTCCAGGACGAGATGAGAAAGATAGTTAACTCCCAAATCTATTCATGGCTAGATGGGCCCTATCCATATGATCCGCACCCTGAGGGCGTCATCGTAATGCGAGGCGGGTTTGGCGACAATGCTTCACTCTATCTGCCCCACGACCGTTTTTTTCTAATCAGTCCAAACCAGGCTGAAGTCGATCTTATCAAACTCAATCGCCCGGACCTGATCTCCCATAATATCCAAAATAATTATTCCGATAATCCCACAGCGGTTTCACGACTCAATCGTCAAATCGCGAAAGTAATTCAGAATCATAAGGACGATCCTCTATTCGGAAGCCTTGATTTACTGCATTGGTTCGAAAAAGTCATTCCCGACCTGGTCCGGGTCTTTGATGCCGTTCATTCGCTCTTCGCCAGGCTCAATGTCGCGGCGGTTCTGACTATCTCCTCCACCTACTCGATGGATGGTGCGCTAAATCTAATTGCCCGGTCCCACCGCATTCCCTCATTCACCGTGCAACACGGTTTGATTGCTGAAAACGATCTCTTCTCCCATATCCCAATTTTGGCTACCAAAAAGTTGGTCTGGGGGGAATCGTTCAAAAAATGGTATCAACAATTCGGTTTTCCCGAGTCACGAGTGGGCGTCATCGGTTCGCCACGGTTTGATATTGTTTTCAATCATCAGTGGTGCGGTCCGGAGAAACTACGCCGGATGTTGGGGATTAGCCCAACCTTAAAGGTAGTGGTGTACGCTACGCAGATCTTTCGATACGCCCAAACAGTAACCCCGATTGTGCTGGAAGGGTTGCGTTCCATACCGAATCTATTCCTCGTGATCATGCTACACCCCGGGGAAAATCCCTTGCCCCACGAACAATTGGCCGCTGGATATCCCAATTGCAAAGTGGTTCGTTTCGGTCATATCAGTCTTTATGACGCGCTCAGCGGAGCCGACATCTTCATCACCTATTACTCGACGGCGGCCCTGGAGGCTATGTTCTTCAAACTCCCCGTCATTACAGTCGAACCCATTCGGCCTACTTTTTCTTTTGGAGCTTTGGGCGCCTCCTTGAAAGTAACCGAGGCCCCGCAATTACAGCAAGTGGTTCAACGCCTGCTTGGCGATGAAAGCTATCGAACCAATGCGGTGAATCAGTACCAGAAGTTCCTGGCTGAATTTTGTATTCCCGATGGCTCAGCATCCAAACGTCTCTTCGCCGAAATAGAGAGACTCTGCCATCAAGGAGGGATTGCCTAAAACTCCTTCGGAATTTCCATTGCTAAATCCCTTTTCCATCCTGATGACGCAGGATATAGTGATCGCTTCGCAGCAAAATTCGCCCAAACCTTCCATCTCTTAAAAGCGTTGTGATAAACCCCGTCCGAAAGGTCGGGGTATTCACAAAAGCTCAGAAAAGCAAGTGATAAAGTCGTTTATAAACCTTTTTGCCTTCTGATTTCCGATTCAAAAGACTTTATCACATGGCTTTTAAAATTGTCTAAAATACAAAAAAGCCCGATGACCGAAGGTCACCAGGCTTTTTCGACCCTTGCCCCGTCCGACCAACCGGCCTTGGGATAGAACGTTTACTTTCTGTCGCCATTCATTGTCTGAGATGAACACAAGGGGTAAAAAATAAACGCCTCTGTTTTTCTTCTCCGGCAATCCGTCAAAGGCATCCGTCCGGGTCCAATGGTCAGTGATTAAAGCCTTTGGTCGGTGATACCGAATTCGCGCCAGGTGGATTTGGGGAAGATCCGTTTCACTTGGGCGCGGGCATCCGAATAAGTCCGTTGAATCTGGCTGAGTTTGGCCCGGATCTCCTCGGTCTTCTCCATCATCCGGGCTTTGCAGGCCAACCGCGCGTTGTGGGCGTCGACCAGCGCCTGATAAGCGGCGCTGAATTGGGTAATAAACGCCGCATCAATGCCCCGTTTCTCCAACGGCTCGGCATGGGCTTGAATCCCGGCGATCAATTCGGCAATCCGGGCCAGTTTGGCGTCGAGCGAGCGGGACGGGCCGGTTTTTCTCGTTGGATCCGGCGTTGAATCCATGGTTGAAGGGGTCCGTTCGTTTACCTCTTGTGACATGTTCATTGCCTCCTGTAAATAGAATGGGTAGCATGAACCCTTCCGGAAGGTTGCATCATGGCTATATTATACCGCAGACGTTATTTTTAGTCAATGGATTTTGTTGATTTTTTGGAATAATTTTTGAAGCTGACAGCTGGGAGATTGGGATATGGCGGGATTATTTCGTCCTGACTTTATGCAGTTTTAGCTGCACTTCTCCGGCTTATCCACAACCAAAACCATTTACTCCGTCAAACGGAACCGTTTATCCACAAAAACAGATGGCTTATTCACAAAAAGAGCTTGCTGAACGACTGAGCAAGCTCTCCCATTCACAAAACAAGCTCGCTTATCCACAAAACGAGCTTGCTGAGCGATTGAGAGAGCTCACTTATTCACAAAACGAGCTTGCTGATTCACAAAACAAGCTCTCTCATCCACAAAAAGAGCTTGTTGAATGACTGAGAGAGCTCTCTTATTCACAAAACGAGCTTGCTGAGCGACTGAAAGAGCTCTCTCAGTCACCAAAGAGATCCGTGATTCACAAAACGTTTTCTTTCAGCTCCTCAACCTGATCACGTATCCACAAAACGATGCGAAAAGAAAAGAAAGCCCACCCATTTGAGCTCTCTGCAATCACGCGGCGATAGCAGCTTTGAAACTTTCACCTCTTTGAACGGCCCAGGTCAAAAGCCGCCGGGATTCCCGGTTCCATGGACTTTCAGCGCCGGCCTTTTTCCGCGACCCGCCGTTGATATTCATTCAGTAAGTGATCCCATTCAATGCTGGCGTTTAAGACTTCCCGATCGGTATAACCTTT
This sequence comes from Hydrogenispora ethanolica, assembly GCF_004340685.1. NCBI lineage: Bacteria > Bacillati > Bacillota > Hydrogenispora > Hydrogenispora ethanolica. Next base: position 100,856 of record NZ_SLUN01000011.1, read on the forward strand.
TTCATTCCACAGCTGCTGCATCCGGTTACGGAGAAGCTCGATCTGTTCATAGAGCATTCGTAAAGAAACAAAATCTTGACCAACTGGCCTCTGCATCAATACCTCAATTCATGGTGATAACCGCATTTTTCCGTGTTTTTGCTTTATATAAGGCTTGGGTTATCGATTCTCCATGACATAAATATATTTATGCCTAATTATACATTTACCGTCAAGTAAAAATCCGTACGAACTGCCTCCAGGTGTAGCGTGAAAGATAAGATTTGTGGCGATGGCCAGAATGGAGGTTATCATGAATTCTTCCACAACGCTATTGGCGATCATTCCGGCTCGGTCCGGCTCCAAGCGGATCCCCGGCAAGAATATTCGGTTGCTGGCGGGGAAGCCGTTGATCGTTTACAGTATCGAATGCGCCTTGAGGAGCCCGAGTGTGGCTCGGGTGATTGTATCGACCGATTCGCCGGAGATCCGGGAACTCTCTCAAAAAGCCGGGGCCGACGCTCCGTTCTTGCGCCCCAAAGAATTGGCAGGCGATGAAACACCGACCGTCGAGGTAGTTCGCCACACACTAAATTATCTCCAAGCCGCCGAGGGGATTCATTACGATTATTTCGTGCTGCTCCAACCCACTTCTCCTCTCCGGACAGCGATTGACCTGGAGACCGCCTTTCAATTGCTCCGCACAGCTTCGGCGGACAGTGTCGTCAGCGTCAACCGAAATCCCATATTCTCCTCCCATTTAGTGACGGAAGAGAATGGTTTCATCAATCCAGCGCGCGGCTTCTACAGCCATGAAGCTGCCTTATTTAGGTTAAACGGAGCGATTTATATTTCTCGTACGCAAACCGTCCTGGAGAGCGGGCAGTTGCTGGGGGAAAAAATAATTTCCTATCGCATGCCCGATCTCCGGTCAGTGGATATTGACACGGAAGACGATCTGCGGCTGGCGGAATTACTACTTGGCGTATTATGAGGAACAGACTCGGGATCTTTGTAGATAGTGGGCCACACAACCGTGAGGCCGGTACATGGGAAATACTGATTTTACCGATGGTTCACCAAACGCTACGGCCGCCATCCACTACGATAACCGCCCCGGTAACATAGGAAGATGCTTCCGAAGCCAGAAACAGCACCGCCCCCTTCAGTTCATCGGGCTGTGCCATTCGCGCCATGGGAATCAAAGTCTGGATCCGCGTCAAGAATTCTTGACCCTGACCACTGTATACCCCGCCCGGGCACAGAGCGTTGCAGCGGACGCCGTATTCCGCCCAGTAAGTGGCCAAATACCGGGTAAGCCCGATCAGTCCGGTTTTGACTACTGAATAGGTCACCGGTTTAACGCTCTGTTGCGAGTCCGGCAGACCCTCTTTTTCATACAGGTGCTGGTTGGGAGCGATAATCCCGAGATCGGAAGAGATATTGATGATATTGCCTCTTCCGGCCGTGGCCATGGCCTGCCCGAAATATTTACAGCATAGAAAAGAACCGGTTAAACCTACCGCGATATCATCAAGCCATAATTCCAACGGAAAATTTTCCAAACGCGAAGTATTCAAAAGTTGATTGGAATCGTCCACTTTGGGATTATTGGCCGCGTTATTAATCAAAATATCGATACGCTCAAAACGGTCCATGATCTGACGATAAACATCCCGTACCTGATCTTCCCGAGTAATATCCGCCACAAAACTGGCGGCTGGCATCGCATATTGGGATGCCAGATTCTTTAGCGCGGCATCCAATTGGGCCGGGTTAAGATCAATTAATACCGGTGTGCCACCGTATTCGGCAATGACTTCAGCGTGCTTCTGCCCCAAAAAGCCAGCCCCGCCGGTGATCACCGCTACTTTGCCGGATAAATCAAACAGCTCTCGCATAATGTTCCACCCGATTCCTACAGCATTTTGCGAAAGCGTTGGCGGGTTTGGAACGAAAAGCGCGAACGCTTCACCGCACTTTTCGAGAACAAAGCCGTTTACGCTTTCACAAAATGCTATATCGATTAAAAGCCATGTGATAAAGTCTCTTTCACTTCGATTCGACCTGCAAAAGGATATTAAAACCGACTTTATCACTTGCTTCTCTGAGCTTTTGTGTTCACCCTGGCCTTCGGACAGGGTTTATCACAACGCTTTTATATGCCTACCGTTTGCCCACCGTCGATAACCAAACAAGCGCCCGTGGTGAAGGAAGAACGTTCCGACGCCAAAAAAACAGCCGCCACAGCGATCTCTTCCGGCCGGCCAAAACGTTGGAGCGGCACGTTCATTTGCAACATCGTTTGGACCCGTTCCGGATCGGCTTTAACTTTTCCGGCCCAACTCCCGCCTTGGAAATAAATATTACCTGGCGCAATGCAATTGACCCGGACGCCCATACCGCCTACCTTGCGCGCCAGATTCTTGGCAAAGGCGATTAGCGCGCTCTTGGCTGCCGCATAGTCTACCGGTGCCCCAAAGGCTTCCAGCCCGGCTATTGACGCGATGAAAAGAATATTCCCCCGCGTTGTTTGGAGCAATGGGAAGAATTCCCGGACCGTATCCACTGCTGAATCGAAGTTCACTCGAACCACCCGCTTAAAATGGGCTGCGGGTGGAAGCGGCTCAGCCACGCTTTCGCCGCTTCCTACATTGACCACCAGAATATCCAGGCCGCTCCAGGAGGTAACGATTTTATTTTTCAAGCCTAGAATCGAGTCGCTGTCGGTAAAATCACATGCCAAAGCCAGTAACTCGCTGCCAATATAAGCCTGGGACAGATTCCGATGCAATCGATCGAGATCCGACTGATGGCGACTGGTCAAAACAACCCGGGCGCCTTCGGCCAGGAATTCTTTTGCGATCGCCAAACCAATTCCCCGCGACGATCCGGTAACCAATACCCGTTTTTGATGCAATAGCAATTCCATTCCGTATCACGCTTTCGCGGTACTACTACTTTGTTTTTTTGCGAGGATAACATATTCGCCTTGTTCCAACGGAATATCACAATTATCCCCGGAAAAGACCCGACCCGTAAAACCGGCTTTTGCTAGAATGCTTAGCATTGTTTCTGGAGTATAATTGCGCAAAACATTGATGAAGTGGGAGCGCTCCGTGGAGTTTCGTTTGATAAAGGTTTTATTCCAGATGATATCCTTTTGGTCATTCAAGGAAAATTGAACCAAAACCAATTCCCAAGGGTCATATTCGGGAAACCTTTCCCACCAATGATATACTCCGTTTTGAAGACGGATCATTTCCAGAATATTCCTAAAATCCATTAATTGCAAAAGTAAGAAACCATCCTCCCTGAGCGACTGAGTTATCCACTGCACTAAAGAAGCTTCGGCATGGGGAGCAACAGGCGCAATCAGTTGGAAGACCAGATCAACCCCGATAATCAAATCGTACTGTTGCAAATGGGCAGCATTCAGAATATTGTCATTGATATTGATGACATGCTCACTATGAACCCATTCTCGAAATTTTTCGGCAAACCGATGCCGGGATGCGCTGATCTCATAGCCAATCCCTTCTCTTAATAACCCCGCTTGTTCCAGGCGATATAACAATTTACTATTTCCCGAACCGATCTCGCATATCTTTCCTTGCCAGGAAGGTGCGACCGACACACAGTATTTTCGTAAAAATCTGACATACGGATCACAGGAAGCGAGTTTGGCCGAACAATAACTCCGGAAACTTTCGTCATTGAAATTTTGGAGTTCTTCAACCTGATTATAGGCGATTAAATTGACATGCCGACTCATTGCATCCTCTCCTTATTCAAGAGGATACCCGGACTCAGCAGTCCTCCACCAATTCAATGATATTCCCATCCGGGTCATGGCAGTATAATACTTTCGCTTTGCCATCCGGTGCTATTTGGGGTGGACTTTTACAAGGAACGCCCTTTTGGCAGAGGAGCTGATATAATCCGGTGATATCCTCGACTGTCAGGGCAATATGAGAGCAACCGAGCCGGTTGGCCGGTTGCAGCCCCGGGTTCCCTCCGGAATCAGGGTGCGAAACATACTGCAAAAGTTCCAGCACCGAACCATCCGGGGCTTTTAATTTGACCCACTCCAGAATCACTCCGGGGATTCCGACGACCCTTTCGATATAAGTCCCTCGCTCCTCGGCTCGTTTCCAAATGGTATAATTCAAAACTTCCTGATAAAAAGCCACCGCGCGCGCGAGGTCTCGCACCACCACGCCAGTATGGCGGTATCCTCCGATCATGGTTGCCCTTCCAAAGCTTCTTTAATCGCTTCATCCAGGACTTCCAACCCTTCCATTAGCGCTTCATCGCAAATGGTTAATGGTGGCCCCAGCTTGATAGACTCCCTTCCGGTGCAGACTACCAATAATCCTTTGCCCATGGCGATCTCTGCGATCCGGGAACAAAGTTCGGACAATGGATTGCCATCGGCATCATAAAACAGCAGGGCTGCCACCATTCCTTTACCCAATACATACCGGATCTGATCCGGGTACTTCGCTTGGATTGCCCTCAGCCGCTGCTGGAATAATTCGCCGCGCGGTATCGACCGCTCAATGATCCCATCTTCCAACAACGCCTGCAGATTGGCTTTACCAGCAGCGCAAACCATCGGGTTGGCGGAGTGAGTTGAACTCATGGAGCCAATCTCCGGTAAATCCATGATCTTCGCCCTTCCCAACACCAACGCCAGCGGCAGGCTCGATCCGGCACCCTTGCCGCAGCAGAGCAGGTCGGGCTCAACGCCATAGTGCATGTAACCGAAGAGTTTTCCGGTCCGGCCGAAGCCCGACTGCATTTCATCGAAAGCTACCAAAAGATGGTGTTGCCGGGCGAAGTCGACAAGTTCCTGGATATATTCGGCAGGATAAAAAATCGCTCCCCAACCTTGAAACGTTTCGATCATGAAACCGCATAAATCGGCATCGGCATCCAGTTTTTGATCCCGAAGCAATTCCTCCATACTGCGCCGGAAGTATTCTCGGGGATTCCGAACGGCATCTTCCCGCCACGGATAGGGGAATGGCAGATGATAAATGTTGGGGTCGAGGTAGCCGATCCATTCTTGCTGGGCAGTATTTCCTCCCATCATCTGGGCTCCCATGGTACGACCATGCCAGTTTCCCTCAAAACAGATCACGCCGGGTCGTTTCTTCCCTTTTTTCCATCCAGCCATCCGCATCAGTTTCAAGCCGGCTTCGGTAGCTTCCGTCCCGGCTGATACGAGAAAAGCTTTCTCAAATGGGGCGGGAGTATTTTCAATCAGGTATTGTAAGTACTCGGCCCGTTCTTTACTGGCGTATGTGTAGGTATGCAAAAGGGGTTTAGCCAAAACATCTCGCAATGATTGGAGAATCCGCGGGTTGCCGTGGCCAGCGTTAGTTACAAAGATCGTGCTGGTAAAGTCGATCCATTGATTGCCCCAGGCATCGGACACCAGAAAATCTTGCGCCCGCTCCCAAACTACCGGCAGCTGGCCGTGCATGGAAACCGATTCATACTTCTCCAAAGCGTACAATAGGTCGAGGCTTTCCGGCACGGGAATGGGAGTCACGATCCGCCGGAATTCTGTCTCAATCCTCGGCACATCTTTCGGTATCAAGCTAAATTTAAACCCGGACATTTAAACGAAGCCTCTTTTCGGATAATTTTCTTTCAAGTAGTCCCATAATACGCTGCCGTTTTTTTCAAGTTGATATTGTAATAATTCAAAATCGCTCACAGTATCGACTTCCGTGCAGTTCGGCGATACGAAGGCCAGCATTTTTTCTCCATGGAGCCGCCCGGAACTGAGGATTAAAGCCGGAATTACCACATCCACATATCCATCGGGGATGTATGCATCGGAAAAGGCTTGCCTGGGGTTATTCAGAACTTCATTGTCGATATTCCCGCCAAAACTGCGAAAATAGCCTAGTTCGTCCAGACGGAACCATTTCCAGGGAGATTCCGGAGCTAAATGCGCGGACCGTAGGGAACTGGCTTCCGGATGATTAAGCAATCGGTTAATGGCTGCTTCAATCACTTGCGGCTCCCGCAACGGAGTGGTCGGGCGCAAGTGTACCAAATAATCGGGGATTTTAGCTTCATGTTTTTGAAACCATTCGAGCGCGTGCCTCATAAATTCTAAATCGGCGGACTGGTCTCGGGCTAACTCCGCGGGACGCAGAAATGGCGTTTCCGCCCCATAGGATTGGGCGATTGCGGCAATCTCCGCCGAATCAGTGGAAACGACAACCCGCGTGATATCATTCGCTAATTTCGCAGCGGCAATGGAGAATGCGATCAGCGGATAGCCCCCCAACAACCGAATGTTCTTCCCTGGTACTCCTTTGGAGCCGCCCCGCGCCGGAATAATCGCCAGAATATTCATTGGACATCTTCCTTATGTTCAGGAATGCTTTTTTTCTGCTCTTCCCACTCGGTCAATCTCGGCCGAAGCCATGCCAATTGTCGACGAAAGACTTGGATACCCTCATCATCACGATAGGCCTGCATAATCAGAGGACCATCATATCCAACTTGTGCCAGCGCAGCAAAGAACGCTTGAAAATCCGCATCTCCCGTTCCTAGCGGAACCGAGCTTCCCCCTTTTGGACGATCCTTCAAGTGAATATCCGAAATCCGATCGCCATAGGCGGCCAATTCTTCTAAAGGATCATATCCCAAGGCAGCGCTGTTACCCGTATCATAGTTAACGGTAAAGATTTTCGAGTCCAAGGTCGCTAAAAACTCTCGAAAGGCTCTTGGGGGAAGATCAGTCTCCAACGCCAAGTTGATTCCTAAGTTTTCCGCCACATCTTTAGCAGGGCGGATATTTCTGAGAAAACTCAGCACGTCGGCTTCGTTTTTCAGTGAAGACTGGTCTACACAGGGAATGACGATATCCGTAACCCCGATCTTTTTAGCATTCCGCAAAAGTTTCTGCAGCATCTGACTGCTTTGAATCGCCAACTCCTGAACAGAATGATGGATGGGTGCTTCCATGAAATAATCGGCACAGATAGTTTTGACTTCTACTTTTGTCTGTTCGGAAACCGTTTGAATTGCTGTGAGCCCGGTTTCGTGAAGCAAAGGATTGGATTCGGCTTGCTCATGATCAAAGATGAATTCGATAAGCTCGAGGCCCAGTGTGTGGGCAATTTCGAACTCATCCTGCCAATAACCGACCGGATGAGCTTGATATCGTCCATGATATTTGGGGAGTAACCTTCCTTGCATCACACCGAGCTTATTCATCTTGATTCACCCCAAAACAAGCAAACAACGTATCACTGCACCCTATCAAACCCAGCTGTTTCTCATAGGCGGCATGCAATTCCGGACTGTCCAGGAAGCTCCATTGAATATGCCCTCCAGGCTTATTCTCCGCCAACCAATATAAGTGATTCGATAATGGGTATCTTTGAGTTTGCTTAATGTATTTTACCTGAAGACCAGCCTTTTTTCCCACAAGTTCCAGGGTATGAGTGGTAAACAAAAACAAGTGGCAGCTCCAATAAGTAAACTCTGAAAAAGCTTCATTCCGGTAAAACGTTAACAACGCATCATTGGCATTTGGAACTTCAATAATGATATAACCGCCTGGATTCAGCTTCATTGCTAATTCTTTCAAGGTACTTATGGGATCGGGCAAGTGTTCGAGGACGTGAAAGAGCGTAATCACGTCAAAGCATTGATTGGCTTCCCGAATATGGGGAAAAACTCGCAGTTGTGCTTGGTCGAAATAGGGTTTTAATCTCTTTTCCGGTTCCACTCCTATGACTGTTGCAGCCACCCGGCCGGCGCGAGAAAGAAATCCGCCGTTACCGCAGCCAACATCTAAAACCGACTTCTTCGTCATCAGCGATTGAAGTACGTCAAAACGACGTTGATCGTCAGCGGCCGTTTCCCGAAGCCAATCCTCTACAGTGGAATCAGCAGCATGCATTTGTGAATTCTCATAAAATCCTTCGCCGATATGATCGAAGGAAGAAAGAAAGACCAGGCCGCAAGTACGGCATTCCATGACTTGAAGATCTGGATTATCCCTCACACTGCCCGGTCTTTTAAAAAAAGACTGTTCCCCGCATAGATAGCACGGCTTCATAAAGCTTTAGTCTCCCTTAATCATTATTTAAGTAATGAGCCCTTAATTTTTTACTGATGGAGACTTCCTTGGGTGTAATGGAAAATGAACAGCTTTCCATCGCTTTTTCGATCTTCCGCACCGCTCCCACTAACATCCTTAATCCTGCGGGTTCGAGGGAAGCCGCCTGGTCCGAACCGTACATGGCTCGATCTAACGTAATATGCCGTTCCAGGGAGGTGATTCCCAAAGCGACTGCGGCATATGATATCGCCAATCCTACTTCATGTCCGCTATACCCCACATTGCATTTGAAGATATCCTGTAACATCTTAATCCGGTTTAAATTGGCATCTTCATCATCCATGGGATAGGTGGAGACACAGTGCATGAGTTCGAAGGGACAACCGGCTTCCTTGAAAATATGTACGGCCCGTTCGATGTCGGTCAGTTCGCTCATCCCGGTAGAGATGAAAGTATGTTTACCCTCGGAAGCGACCGCCTGTAAAAGCGGTTCGTATAAAAGCATGGCCGAGGCGATCTTATTGTATTTGCAATTGAATTGGCTTAAGAATTCCTGACTTTCCAAGTCCCACGCTGATGCGAACCAATCAATCCCTTTTTCCCGGCAAAAACGGTCAATCTCCTGATAATCAGCCAATCCGAACTCCAAACCCTCTTTTTGGGCGCGCTGAGTACTCCCCCAGGGACTCTCACGCGGGGAATCAAGAAATTCCTTGGTATAAACTTTCTCAATAGTCCTTTTTTGAAATTTAACTGCATCACAACCGGCTTCTTTCGCAATTTCAATCAGCTTCTTTGCGATATTGATATCTCCGTTATGATTGATTCCGATTTCGGCTATTATAAAAACCGCCATCCCAATCTCCCCTTTAAATCTCTCCTTAACCCCGAGGATCAATGCTCCGAGTCTTTAAAATCTGCATTCCAAAACACAAAGAAACCTATCATTCGTAATACTAATATATGAATGGGCCTATCCAGAAGTTTTATTCTCCCTGGCACAACCCACCAAGACTTCGGCGTTTTCATCGACTCTTGTTCTTCCTAAACGCAACGGTTGACGACAAATTGACTTCACTGCCCTAGCAAAATACTAAAATCTTGGTACGCTCATGTTTTTTGATAATAGACTAGTAAAGATATGGAGTGGTGCTGATGATGCTAAACAATAGCCTTGAACAAATGATTCGAGGAAAAAATATCTTGATCACTGGAGGAACTGGTTCCATTGGCAGGGCGCTTGTCCATAAAATTTTGCAATACCATCCAGCGGTAGTCCGAATCTATAGTCGCGATGAAACGAAACAATTCGAACTCTATCAAAGCTTGGACAATGCCAAGAATGTCCGTTTTCTGATTGGCGATGTTCGGGATCGGCAACGACTCGGGCTAGCTCTAGAAGATGTCCATACGGTCTATCATACTGCGGCGCTCAAACACTTATCCGCCTGTGAGTATAACCCCTTTGAAGCGGTCAAAACCAATGTGCTGGGAACCCAAAATCTGATCGACCAGTGCATCGATAAAGGCGTAAAGCAAGTTATCGGCATTAGTACTGATAAAGTAGTCAATCCGATCAGCATTTTGGGAACAACAAAATTACTTGCAGAAAAGTTGCTAATTGCCGGTAATGGAATCAAAGGAAGACATCAGACCATTTTTAGCTGTGTACGGTTCGGTAATGTCGCAGGCGCCCGGGGATCCGTTATCCCTTTATTTCTCGAGCAATTGCGCCGCAAAAAGAGCTTGACCGTAACCGACCCCTTGGCATCGCGGTTTATCATGTCATCCGATGAAGCGGTGGAGCTGATTCTCAAAGCGGCTGCCTTGGGAATCGGAGGAGCGGTTTTTATCCTGCCGATGCCATCCGTTCGTGTGATTGATGTGGCTGAAGCAATGTTAGAGCGATACGAGACAGTGTACGGGGAAAAAATTACTCTAGAAATAACCGGATTACGAAGCGGGGAAAAATTACACGAAGATCTGGTTTTTGCGGAAGAGTCCACCAAAGCCTTTCTATTGAATGATTTAATCATTATTCCTTCAGAATTCAGCAATTCAATCCCAGGAACTCTCTTAAGCGCTCAAAAAACGGCGAAATTGGTTTTAAACTCTGGCGAACAGATCCCTCTTTCCAAACCAGAGATTCTTAAACTGGTACAAAAGGTCGATGTCATGAATCTTCTTAAATGGGACGATTCGAAATAGACCCCCGCTTTTCATTATTAGGGACCAACGATAGATTAGAAATAGGCATTGATATCGTAAGTTTTGGGTAAAAATCCGAGTGATGTTTGATGCTTAATCCGGACATAAGTAAATTGTACAGGACTCTATTCGCAATTCCATTCCAAATCGCTCCATAAAAGTTGCGTATTTTCGAGAATCCTGTGACTGGCCCGTGCTCCGATAAAATAATCGAGATACTTCGGGGGTACTCCGGTCCCGGGTCGTTTCAGTGCTATCATATCCCGGGTTATCACCATGTGGCGTTCGATTTGGGTGGTTGCAACAATACTCTTCCGGGTTAAGATCCTTACTTCTTTTTCAGCCTCCACGATGTTCTTGCAACCGTTACCCAGAGCCGTCTCCACTTTCCGGATGGATGTCACATATTGACGAAATTCTCCCGGATTGAGAGACGCTTGATGATCCGGACCTGGGAGATTCTTATCCAGCGTGAAGTGCTTCTCTAATAACTTTGCTCCCAAGGCGACCGCGACAACCGCCGCTTCAATGCCTTCGGCGTGATCGGAATAACCGACCGGTACTTGAAAGGCAGCTTGTAAGGATTTGATGACCGATAGATTGAGACTGTCATACGGAGCAGGGTAACTGGAGACACAGTGGAGTAGCATCAATTGTCGATTACCGGTCTGAAAAACCGCATGGACTGCCTCTTCAATTTCCCCAAGCAACGCCATACCCGTCGAAATAATCAGAGGCTTTCCATAGGCGGCTACTTTTCGTATCAAGGGTAAATTGGTAATTTCCCCCGACGGAATCTTGAATGCCTGGGCCGCAATTGCTTGAAGTTCATCGGCGCTTTGCTCGTCAAATACCGATGCTAAAAAAAAGATACCTAACTCGTTCGCCTTTTGGAGTAACAGCTTTAAATTCTTTTGGGACATTTGTAGCCGTTTCAGCATTTGATATTGGTCTTCGTCATCGCCTACCCCACGCTGATAGCGCGCTTTTCCGGTTCCTTGCAAGATCATCTCTTCCGGAATGAAGGCCTGGAATTTAACAGCATCGGCACCGGCCCGCGCCGCTTCTTCCAGTAAAGCGACAGCCAAATCGAGGTCGCCATTATGATTTACCCCTGCCTCTGCAATAATCTTTACATGAGGCCGAATCTCCTGTACAAAAATTTGTTCAAAAATTGGTATGCTCCCCCTTTAAAAAATCCTGAGGTCTTTATCTCTCTTTAGGGATAAGGCTCCCAAAGAAATATATGAGGCAGCCGGGTTCCTAATTCATGATATCGTCTCACGAAAAAAGGCTGGAATGTCAAAGAAAACTCCCTTCGATGAAAGGGAGTTTTCTAAATTTTACATTAGGCAAAAGGCCGTATCCAATCGTTTAAAATAATCTTTCAAAGGCCTATTACTCTTTAAACCCTTCTCCCAGCACTTCATGGACGTCCGAGATAATCACAAACGCTTTGGGATCGATCTGGTGGACCAACTCCTTCATTTTTACCACCTCCGCGCGGGAGATGACGCATAAAATCACTTCTTTGCGCGTGGTGGAATAAAGGCCTCGTCCGGTCAGACCAGTGGCGCCACGCTGTAGTTCACTGAGTATTTTTTGGCCGATCGCTTCCGAATGTTCGGAAATGATAAAAGCTGCTTTGGCGTAGTCAAAACCCTCCAATATAATATCCACAATCTTTCCGGTCACAAAAAGAGTTATAATGGCGTATAAAGCCAGTTCAGTGCTGCGAAAGACCACCCCCGCCAAGGCAATGATCGTACCGTCAAAGATCAATAGCGATTGTCCCACCGAAATCCCGGTGAATCTGTGAAGCAACTGCGCCGCCAGATCCGTTCCCCCGGTAGTACCGCGGAAGCGAAACGCGATTCCCATGCCGATGCCCGCTACGACTCCGCCATATAAAGCGGCCAGAAAAGGATCGCGGGTCAACGGCAGCAATTTGATGACTTTTTCCCAAAACTCCAGCGTAATAGAGATAAATGCCGCTCCAAAGAGCGTTTTCGCGCCGAAACGCGGCCCGAAAACCCATAAACAGGCCAGGAATAACGGCAAATTCAACATGAACATCGTCCAGGAAACGGACCAGCCCCACAGATAATACAGCACAATCGCCAAACCGCTGACGCCCCCGGCGGCAATTTTATTGGGAATCTGCAACCAGGCCAGGGCCAGTGAGGTCAGGCTGACTCCGACTAAGATCCCCAGGTAATCCAGGAACTCTCGCCGGATCGTCTCTCGATTGAAGGTTATGCGTGGTAATTTCATCAATTTGACTCACCTCCGTCCTTGCGTAATCGAATGAATTGATACCAAAACCAGAGCAAATCCGGTAGGTTCCGCAACCGCTCCGGCTCACGGACCATACGGTATAGCCACTCCCAACCGCAATTCCGGAAGAAGCGGGGGACTTCCTTTTTCATTCCGGATAAGACTTCTAAAGCGCCACCGACGCCGATCCCGACTGTTCCCGGCATTCGCGGCAAATGCCGGGCCAGAAAGATCTCCTGCGCCGGTGAGCCCAGACCCGCCAACAGAAGACACGGTCCAATGCGCTCCACTTCCTCCACCACCGCCGGCTGGGGTGCCATGTTGTTAAATCCATCCCGGATTCCGACGATCCGGAGCCGCGGGAAGAGGTTGGCCATGGCCTGTCTGAGCGGGGCATTCATGGCTGGCGGGCCGCCATAGAAAAATACCGGAAATCCGCTCCCGGAACACCAGCCCAACAAATCGCGGACCAAGTCGATTCCCGCCCAACGAGTAACTTCCTGATGCCCCCGGCGTCGCAACAATAGCTCGATTCCAAACCCATCGATGGTTACGAGGTCGGCGGCGCATAGAATTCGCTTCAATTCTTGATTCCGTCCGGCATTGACCAGCATCAAAGAGTTTAAAGTGATAATCTGGCGCGGCTGCCCCGGGAATTTCAACCACTCAATAATGGATTCCAGCAATACCGGCCGAGCCAACAGATCAACGGGGATGTCCTGTATAAGAATACGCATTTTACCTTGGAGCAATCACCTTTTTCAATAATACTCGATTTTCCCTTGCCCGGTTTTGCCAGAAAGATACCTTCGCTTGAGTGCAAGTTTCTTCCAGATCCGGCTGATAAAGCTGGCGCAGAATCCGCCCGCTGAGCACTTCCAAATCCAGAGCTTTTTGCATCTGCTGGAACGGCAGGTTCAACTGAAGGCAAAAGCCTTCGATTTTGGGGTCACAGGAAAGGCCGAAACCTTCAACTCCCTGTACAACCCCGGCTACCAAACCATGCAGACGTGCGCTGACCACCAGATCAAGGCCGCCGATCGCCGCCTGCAACTCTTCCCAATCTGCTGCCGGCGGTAACAGCATGACTCCGGCGGCTTCCGCCACCGTTGCTGCCAGCTGAAAGTCGCTCGGTTCGGTAATGATGAGATACACGGCCACTCGGTTTTCCTTCCGGAGCGACCGGACCAGGTCTATCCAAGCCCGAATGGGAATGACGCGTTCGCGGCGCAAAACCACGCCAACCCGGGAGCAATGGTCCGGGGTCTCCCCCCAAAACCGGCGGACAGCCGTCTTCGAAATCGGATTCATCATCAATAACGGATCGGCGGTCCAGTGAACCTCCGGGCGAGTTACCCCCAGATCCGCCAAAGCCAGCCATGACAATTTGTCGCGCAGGCTGATCAGATCCGCCTGATTCAAGGCCGACCTGGCGATACTTTGGCCGACCCGGGACCGAACCGGACCGATTCCTTGTCCGTAAAGGAAGATTTTCATCCCGCAATACTTCGCCAATTGAACCAAACCGGAATAGTACACCAGGCTTCGCAAACTGGAACGATCCTGAAACAGGTTGCCGCCGCCACCGATCAACCATTTCATGTTCCGGAAATGGGACTGTAACTGCCCGAGCGCCAATCGTCCGAAGGCCGGGACACTGTAACGGACTGCGGTTTGTTCGGGATTCCCCGAGATTACCGCGATGGGCAGTAAAGGGTCGAGCGTCCGCAATTCGCTTATCAGCTGGCGCAGATTGGTCTCGTCCCCCAAATTGCCATGGCCATAATAGCCAAAGACCACCACCCCGTCCTTTACGCCGGTGGCGTTTTTTGCGGGCATGCGAAGGTCAGACCCATCAAAAACCAAAAATATCCTCCCCAGAGCGGGTGAACATCCCAACTTTCCATGCAACCATACAGTAAAAAAACGATTAAAACCAACGCCGCAGTCCTTAAAAGCTCCGAAAACCGCCTGAAATTGCGCAGACGCTCCCAGAGCAACCATCCCAGGCCAAGCAACACCACGATCCCATGTTCCAACCATATTTGCAAGTACCATTGATGAGCATGCTCGGCCGCGCTGTTGGGGAGCATAAACCAAGGGTATACCACTCCGAAGCTTCCGGGTCCGGCTCCCCACAGCCAGGTATCCGGGATGGCCCGAACCACGCCTTCCCAAATCCGCCAACGAAAATGGAGCGAGCTGTCCATCAGCGTTAACAGACTTCCCAGTCGCGCCCGGAAGGCCGGAAAGGTAAGCAGGATTAATAAGAGAAGCCCCCAAACAGGCAGCCAGCCTCCGCGAAGCTCTTTCCGGGACATCAGAACCAGGATGATGCCTCCGATGAGCCAAGCCCCGCGCGAATACGTAAGATATAACGATACTGCGGCCATGCCGCCGACCGCCAGCCAAAACAGGCGCGACAGCCGCTGCCGTTCAGCGCGGACGAGGCCAAAACAAAAAACCAAGGTCAGTAAAAGATAAAGCGCATAAAGATTGGGATTGCCAAAGACAGAATAAACCCGAACCGGTATCAGCGCCGCCTGGTCCGGACTGAGCCAACCCGCAGCGGTCCGAACGCCGGACGCATATTGCTGGAAACCCATAATCATCCAAAGCGGGCTGCTCCCAGCCATCCAACGCATCACCTTCCCCAGCAGGCGAGGAGTGAATGCCAGGCCGGTAAACCAGGCCAAAAGCAGCCATGATTCCAGCTGAAGCAGCCGCTGCCAGCTTTGGCGAAACCCCGCCGCCGTGAGGATCGTCCCGGCGAACAATAATAGCCCGAACAGAAAAAGGCTGCTGGCGTTCACCCGCTTTTCGGGAATCGCCACTCCGCAATACAGGAGTAACAAAGGGAGCAATCCATACCAGGCGCCCAGGACCGGCAGGAAAACAAGGTAGAGGATGATCCATCCTTCGAGAAACGGCCGCCACCATGGACTGCAATGGAATGAAAACAAGCTTTTCCGGGCATCCGCAGCTATCGAACCTACGCGGCGTGAATAGCGCCGGATGGAAGACCGGTGCCATGACTGCTCAAGGAAATCCGCTGTTTTGGAATACCATCCCCTCAAATCATGATATGTCCGGCTCTTCCGAAACCAATCCATCCACAAATCTGCCAGCTGCAATACCCGATGCCGGATCATCTCCAACCCGCGGCCGAACCATGAACGCCGGACCAGCGCAACCGGCTGCCGAACCGCCAGGCTCATCGGAGGTTAACCCTCACTGATTCTACCTCCAGACGAAGCCGGGTATACAAAGTATGGCAGTTCAAGCGATTCCCCACCCGCACCGCCAATTTTCCCAGATAAATCCCGGTATGAGCCGGGCCGGTGACCACGCGGCCGCTTTGACGGCGCAACTCCAAACGGAGATCGACATTCCGCGGAGCTTTAACCAACAGCAATTGCCCGTCCTTTTGCACGAGGATCTCCGCCGGCTGGACCGTCTTGCGGATCACCTTGCCGAGATAGGCATTGGTTCCATCCTGAAAAAGGTCTTGTCCCACGGCGATGCTTTGGGCCACATAGGGCGGGAGATCCTGGGCCAGTAGGCCCATGGCGACCGGCCTTTTTCTCAGTTCCAACGGCGCGGGCCGGTATTGGGAGAGCAAGCGGATTCCCAGAGCCAATACCAGGATCAACACGAACAAGTCCACCGGATTGATCAGGCCGAATAATTTGCCGTGTTCGTCGATTAGCTTGCTCATGGTTTCCCCACCCTTCAGCTTGCTCCTCCCCAAAAAATATTTAATTGGAAACACTCTTAGTCTAACCAGAATCTGCATTCTCAACGTTCCGAGAATAAAAAAAGCCGGTTGCCCGGCAATTTCAGCGTTGCTTTTCCAGCTCTTGCTTGAGCAATTCATTGACAATCCCCGGATTGGCCCGGCCTTTGGTCTCTTTCATCATTTGGCCGACTAGGAATCCGATGGCCCGTTCCTTTCCCGCCAGATAATCGGCGACCGATTGCGGGTGGGCGGCCAGCACCTTGCGGGCCAGGGCTTCCAATTCCCCGGCATCGCTGATCTGCACCAATCCTTGCTCGGCGACGATGGCCTCGGGGTCCTTACCGCTGGCAAACATCGTTTCAAAGACCGTCTTGGCAATTTTGCCGCTGATGGTGCCGGCGTCAATCATCTTTAACAACTTCGCCAGCTGTTCCGAGTGAATCTTCAATCCTCCAAATTCGACCCGCTCCTGGTTCATCAGGCGGGCCAATTCACTCATCATCCAGTTGGAAACGGCTTTGGCCTCGCCGTACGCGGCCACGGCCGCCTCGAAAAATTGGGCCATCTCCAGCGATCCGCTGAGCAAAGCGGCGTCATATTCGGGGAGCCCCCACTCGGCCACGTACCGGCGGCGGCGGGAATCGGGCATCTCCGGCAACCGCTCACGCAGACCGTTGATTCGCTCCGGCGGGATCACCATCGGCACTAGATCCGGTTCGGGGAAGTACCGGTAATCGCTGGCTTCCTCTTTGGAACGCATGAAGACGGTGATTCCTTTCGCCTCATCCCAGGCCCGGGTCTGTTTGACCATCTTCTCCCCTTCATCCAGCAAACGCGCCTGGCGGGCGGCCTCATACTCCAGAGCGGCCTGAACCGCCCGGAAAGAATTCATGTTTTTGATCTCGGCCAAGACGCCGAATTCCTTTTGCCCCTTGGGCCGCAACGATATATTGGCGTCGCAGCGCAATGAGCCTTCTTCCATTTTGCAATCGGAAACTCCGGTATATTGGAGCAGGATCTTTAACTTTTCCAGATAATCCTTGGCCTCTTTGGGAGAACGGAGGTCGGGCGCGCCGACGATTTCGATCAGTGGAATTCCGCAACGGTTATAATCCTGCATCGCATAGTCGGAATCGAGGATCCCGGTGCCAGAATGGACTGTCTTGCCCGCTTCCTCCTCCAGATGGACCCGGATGATCCCCACTTTTTTCAAGGTGTCCGGCTCACCGTCCGCCGCAATCTCGATCCAGCCGTCCTTGCAGAGCGGCAGATCGTATTGGGAGATCTGATAGGCTTTCGGCGAGTCGGGGTAGAAATATTGTTTCCGGTCAAATTTACTGAAAGGAGCGATCTGGCAGTTCAAAGCCAAGCCCGCCAGGATCGCGTAATCCATGGCTTGTTCATTCAGCACCGGCAAGGCACCCGGTAAACCGAGACAGACCGGGCAGACCTGGGAATTCGGCTCCCCTCCGAACTTCGTGGTGCAATTACAGAAGACTTTAGTCTCCGTCTTCAACTCGGCGTGGACTTCCAGACCGATGACTATCTCATAATCCGCTAACGGCATGGCAATATCCCCTTTCATGATATCCGATGAAAACGTCGGGCGGGAGCCTCTTACAACTCGGGCCGGCGTTTATGAAAGTCAGTGGCTTGTTCGAATCCGTACGCCGCCCGGAGCAATGTCGCTTCTCCGAAGGCCGGACCCAGCAGTTGCAAGCCGATGGGCTTGCCCTGGTCAAAGCCACCCGGGAGCGACAGTCCAGGAATCCCCGCCATGTTGCAAGTGATGGTGCAGATATCCTCCAGATACATCTCCAGCGGGTCTTTGGTTTTGGATCCGATTTTGAAAGCTACTGAAGGAGCCGTCGGCGTCAGGATCAGATCGCAACTTTGAAACGCGCGGTTGAAATCCTCGCGGATCAGGGTCCGTACCTGTTGCGCCTTAAGGTAATAGGCGTCGTAATAACCGGAGCTCAAGGCATAGGTGCCGATCATGATGCGCCGTTTCACTTCCGGCCCGAATCCTTCCTTGCGGGTCTTCATGAACAGCGCCACCGAATCGGATACCTCCTCGGCGGTACGGTGCCCGTAACGGACCCCGTCATAGCGGGCCAGGTTGGAGCTGGCCTCGGCCGGGGCGATGATATAATACGTCGCCAAGGCGTATTGGGTATAGGGCAGCGATACATCGACTACTTCCGCGCCGAGATCCCGGAAAACGCGGACAGCGTCGTTAACCGCTTGCTGGACCGGAGCGCTGATGCCCTCTCCCAGATATTCCTGGGCCAGGCCGATGCGCAATCCTTTCACGTCCTGCTTCAGCGCTTGCAGATAGTCCGGAACCGGCTGGTCGATGCAGGTCGAATCGCGCTTGTCATATTGGGCGATGGCTTGTAACAGCAGCGCGCAGTCGGTTACATCCCGGGTAATCGGGCCGATCTGGTCCAGCGAAGAGGCGAAGGCGATCAAACCATAACGGGAGACCCGGCCGTAAGTAGGCTTTAAACCCACCACGCCGCAATAGGCGGCGGGCTGACGGATCGATCCGCCGGTGTCCGAACCCAAGGCCAGGGCGGCCTCGCCCGCCCGGACCGCCGCGGCCGAACCGCCGCTGGAACCGCCGGGAACCGCCTCCAGATCCCAGGGGTTGCGGGTGACAAAAAGCGCCGAGTTTTCGGTCGATGAACCCATCGCGAATTCGTCCAGGTTGGTCTTGCCGACGATGATCATCCCTGCGGCCTTCAGCCGTTCGATGACCATCGCGTCGTAAGCCGGTATGTAATTCTCCAGCATCTTGGAGGAGCAGGTTGTCCGCAGCCCGGCCGTGGAAATATTGTCTTTGACCGCGATCGGAATGCCGGCGAGCGGCGGCAGTTTTTCCCCCTTGGCCAGCCGCCGGTCGAGCTGCTCGGCCTGGGCCATCGCCTCCGCCTCGTTGAGCGTGACATACGCCCGGACCTTGGGATCCACCGCTTCAATGCGGCGGAAGAAATCCGCCGCCACTTCGGCCACTTTCAGGTCTTTATTGGATATTGCAGCGCTCAATTCATGAGCGGTCATCTCATAAGAAGCCAATTGGATAACCCCCTTTTAAAGTATGGCCGGTCCTTAATCCTCCAGGACTTTGGGCACCTTAAAGAAATTATCGATCCGGTCGGGGGCGTTTGCCAGGGCCAATTCCGGATCTAGCGACGGTTCCACCCGGTCGGAACGGAAAACATTGGTGACCGGGATGGCGTGAGCGGTCGGCTCAATTCCCTGCGTATCCAGCTGATTCAACTCTTCCACGAAATTAAGGATCTCATTGAGCTGCCCGGTGAATTCTTCCTTTTCAGCCTCGCTCAACTCCAGCCGGGCCAACCGCGCCACATGCTCCACTTCGGTTTTGGTAAGACGCATCGAACTCCCTCCATTGCTGTGAAAAATACGTTAGGATGGTTTCTATGTTATCATGATGGCAATTGCGTTTAAAATAATACCAATATTTTATCATTAAACGCGCCAAAAAAGATCAAATGGGTGCGAATCATTACATAAATTTTACCACTGCATCGCGAGCGCCAAGGCGCCGCGAAATCATCCAGAAATACCGGAATCCGGTTCATGCGAGAATGAGGCTTATCAGTAGTACGGAATACCAGCCCTGCCGGGAACGGGCCTTCCAGTCCGGCCGGAAAGAAAAAACTCAGCCGTGTTCCGGCGGGTTGGCGGAAGGTAGCTCCGCTGCGCCGGCCAACACCTGCTTGAAACCAGCTTCGTCCAGAATGGGAATCCCCAATTCCCGGGCCTTCTGGTATTTCGAGCCGGGGTCCTTCCCGACCACCAGCAGCGCGGTATTCTTGCTGACGCTTCCCGCCGCTTTGCCACCCTGCTTCCGGATGAGCTCCTCGATCTCGGAGCGGCTGAAGGTCTCCAGCGTCCCGGTGACCACCACCGTTTTGCCGGCCAGGACTTGCGCGGTTTCCTGCTCCTGGCCCGCTTCCACCGTGTTCAGCCCGAGCGCGGTCAGCTTCGCTACCAGTTCTCGGTTGTGCGTTTCCTGGAAATACTTCACCACGCTGGCGGCAATCTTGGGGCCGATCATCGGGATCGCCGTCAATTCGGCCTCGTCCGCCTGGCCCAGGTTTTCCAGGGTACCGAAATGAGCGGCCAGTTCCCGGGCGGCTCCCTCGCCCACGTGCCGGATGCCCAGGGCGAAGATCAACCGGGAAAGCTGGTTCTGCTTGGAGGCAGTGATCGCCTCGATCAGATTCTGGGCCGATTTGGCGCCGA
This sequence comes from Hydrogenispora ethanolica, assembly GCF_004340685.1. NCBI lineage: Bacteria > Bacillati > Bacillota > Hydrogenispora > Hydrogenispora ethanolica. The sequence continues at coordinate 121,432 of NZ_SLUN01000011.1, forward strand.
AACGCTCCAACCCGACCAGATCCTCGACCTGCAGCCGGTAGAGATCCGCCACATCCCGGACCAGGCCGGCGGCGATCAGCTGGATCACAATGGCCTCGCCCAGCCCCTGAATATCCATGGCGTCCCTGGAGGCGAAATGGATGATTCCCTCCCGCAAGTGGGCGGGACAAGCGGAATTGATGCAGCGGACCACCGCTTCGCCCGATTCGCGGTAGAGCCCGGCGCCGCATTCCGGGCAGGATTTGGGCATTTCAAAAATCCGCTCGCTGCCGTCCCGCTTCTCCGGCAACGAGCGCACGATCTCCGGAATGACATCGCCCGCTTTCTGAATGATCACCCGGTCGCCGACACGGATATCCTTATCCCGCACATTGTCCTCATTATGTAACGTTGCCCGGCTGACGGTGGATCCGGCCACCCGCACCGGCTCCAGGAACGCCAGCGGCGTGACGGCGCCAGTCCGCCCGACATTGACCGCGATCTGCAGCACCCGGGTCTCAACCTGCTCCGCCGGGAACTTGAAGGCGATCTTGGAACGGGGCGCCTTGGCGGTCGAGCCCAGGCGAGCCTGGTCCGTCAGGGAATTAACTTTAACGACGATCCCGTCAATCTCGTAGGGCAATTCGGTGCGATGCTCCTCCCAATACCGGCAGAAGTCGATCACTTCCTCGATGTCGGCGCAGAGTTTGGCCGCGGGATTGGTGGTCAACCCGCACTCCCGAAGCAGGCCGAAGCCGTCCCACTGGCTTTTCGGGGCCTCGCTTTCCACATACAAGATATCATAAAAAAAAGCGTCCAGCGGCCGGCCGGCGGTGACTTGCGGATTCAGCTGGCGCAATGATCCGGCCGCCGCGTTGCGAGGATTGGCGAACCGTTCCTCCGGATCGCGGCCGGCGTTCAAAGCCTCGAAATCCGCTTTCCTGATATAGATCTCGCCCCGCGCACCCAGGGTGAGCGGCCGTTTCGGCAGCCGGAGCGGTATGGAGCGGATCGTCCTCACGTTGGCGGTGACATCCTCGCCCACTTCGCCGTCGCCCCGGGTGGCGGCCCGGAGCAATTGGCCGTCCTGGTACGTCAGGGCCACCGTCAGCCCGTCGATCTTCAACTCCGCGACATAGCGGAGCGTTTCCGCCTCGCCGAGCGCTTTTTTGACCCGCTCGTCGAACGCCCGCAGCTCCTCAGGACTGTAGGCATTGGCCAGGCTCAACAGGGGAACCCGGTGTCGGACCGATTCGAAGCCGGCCAGCGGCTGCCCGCCCACCCGTTGCGAGGGCGAGTCGGGCGTCAGATACTCCGGGTACTCCGTCTCCAGCTGAATCAGCCGGCGCATCAGCTCATCATACTCGAGGTCGCTGATCTCCGGGGCATCCTGGTTATAATAAAGCTCATTATGGTGTTCGATGGTTTTTCGTAACGCTTGGATCTGGTCGGCAACCGGAGCTGCGTCAGACATGAGAACCTCCTGGCGGGATTTGAATCCGGATTCCCGGCACTTCGGCGAACGGCCGTCCGCTCGGGCGCGCAAGGCCAAATTGGCTTGGGATGAAGAAAACCGTTTGAATGTAGTTATACATTTTTATTGAAAATCCTTCCCGCGGCACCTGAATTTATACCTGCCCATCCCGATTCTACGCTTTCGATCCCTCTCAACGGTTCAAGACATTCCGGAGCCGCCCCGGCGGCCGGGGCGGGGACAGCCGGCGGAGGATTATCCCTAAAAGGATCTGCGGCAGTCGTTGCCGCAGGCACTGCTCACGCCCAACGATCTGCGGCGGCCATTGCCGCAATTGCTTCTTCCCCCAAATCATCTATGGCACTCATCGCCGCAAATCATTTTTCTCCAAAATGATCCGCGGCAGTCGTCGCCGTAGATGCTTGCGCCACAAAATGATCTGCGGCAACTATCGCCGTCGTTGTTTCTTCTCCAAAATGAACTGCGGCGGTTATCGCCACAAGAACTTCCGCCGCGAAACGATGGCGGGTGGTCCTCCCCCATGGTGCGGATGTTGCAGAATGAGTGTGGCCGGCGTAGCCCGGCGGTTCCCGGTTTCTCAAAGCGCCGGCCGGTCCGGGAATACGGCGGGGCAAGGCCGGCTGTCCTGTCCATGGAAGCGGCGGACCGACCGTTTCGCTCCAAAAAAATAAACTAGCCTTTCAGCTAGTTGCAAAATCGGTATGACCCGTTAAGTGATCGTGTTTCCTTATCAGGTCGCCACCATTTGAGTTTTGCCGCGGAGTCCGCAACGTTCGTAAAATTTTTTGGCCCCGCTCTGCCAAAGATCGGTCGCTATCTCCAAGCCATGACAACGTTTCTCTTGAACCTTGCCTCTTACAAATTCGACCAAGGCCCGGCCGACGCCCCGGCCCCGGAACTCCTCGGTGACCACCAATTCCTGAATCGACGCCACCAAACCATGATGATGCAATACTTCCAGATAATACAAAGTGACAAAACCAATGACATTGTTATGAACCGTGGCGACAAACGCCTCGCGATCTTCACTCAGGAAGAAACTGTTGAAAATCCGCGCGAAATCACCTTCCGCATAACAAGGACCGGCTCCCGTCAGTTGACGGTACAACCGGTAAACCGGGCGATAATCATTCTCACTCAGCGGCCGAATCTGTAACCCATTCAAAATTAATCTCATCCTCACTCTCACCTCTTTTCTTTTCAAAATTTTCACCATTTGAGCGGGCAAATCTATCAAATTGACGTTTTTGGCACCATTTTCGTTCCGTCCAATAACTATCCGCTTCCGAAAACCGCCGAATCGTTCTCCCTGGGGAAATCGATCCGTCAATCTATGGTTCTATACTATATATATCGTACAAATGCTTATTTTTTTCCACTGAAATTTAAAAATTTTGCAATTATTTTACACTTGTCTTTAGCTTCGCCGGAACGGGGCAGCTTTATACCCGGCTGCGGCACGGCATAAAAAACTCCACCCGGTGAAGGCGGAGTTTTCTGTAACCAATCCATTTTTTCACGAAATTGTTTTCTTGACGGAAAAAACATCCCCAACTTACAAGCAGCGCCTGTCAATCACCCGTTTGGCCTTTCCCACGCTCCGTTCGATGCTCTTGGGCTCCACCAGTTTGACTTTGACATTGATATTGATCAGCGAGAAGATCCGGTGTTTGATCTTTTCGGTGAGGTCTTCCAGGTCGCGCAGATTTCCGGTGAAAATGCGTTCCGGGACCTCCACCTGGACTTCCAGATGGTCGAGATGGTCGATCCGGTCCACGATTAGCTGATAATGGGGTTCCACTTCCTCGATCCCCACCAGGACGCTTTCGATCTGCGACGGGAAGACGTTCACTCCGCGAATGATCAGCATATCGTCGCTGCGTCCCAGCGTCTTTCGCATCCTCACCGTCGTTCTGCCGCAACGGCATTTCTCATAATCCAGGGCCGTGATATCCCGGGTCCGGTAGCGGATGATCGGCAGCGCTTCCTTGGTAAGGGCGGTCAGAACCAGCTCGCCCTCTTCACCTGGGCTCTTCGGCTCCCCGGTGACGGGATCGATAATCTCCGGAATAAAATGGTCCTCTTGAATATGCATTCCGCAGCAATACTCGCATTCGCCGGAGACTCCCGGCCCGATCACTTCGCTCAAGCCGTAGTTGTCGGTGGCTCGGATTCCCCAGAACCGCTCGATCTCCTTGCGCATGCCCTCGGACCACGGCTCCGAACCGAAAAGGCCGACCCGCAGCCGGAGCGAGCCGGGGCCAAAACCCATCTCCTTGGCGACTTCGGCCATATGAAGCGCATAGGAGGGGGTCGCCACCAATACCGTGGTCCCGAATTCCTTCATGATCCGGATCTGGCGTTCGGTGTTGCCGCTGGAAACCGGGATGACGGTCGCGCCCACCCGCTCCATCCCGTAATGCAAGCCAAAACCGCCGGTGAACAAGCCGTATCCGAATGAAATCTGGACGATGTCGTCGCTGGTCACTCCGGCGGCGGTGACAAAACGGCCGACAATGTTAGACCAGGTCTCCAGATCCCTTTTGGTATACCCCACCACGGTTGGAATTCCGGTCGTGCCCGACGAGGAGTGGATTCGGACGATCTCCCGCATCGGAACGGCAAACATGCCGTAGGGGTAATTATCGCGCAAGTCATTTTTGATCGTGAACGGCAGGCGGCGGATATCTTCCAGGCGCCGGATGGAATCCGGCTTGATCCCGGCCTCATCGAATTTGGCTCTGTAAAAGGGGACGTGCTGATAGACCCGCGCCACCACCCGCTGCAGTCTTTCGGTCTGCAAGCGGCGGAGATCCTCCCGTCCCATCGTCTCAAACTGCGGTTCCCAAATCATGGTTGCCCTTCTTTCCCAAGATATTACCCCGGCGGCTCATAACAGCCCCGAAGTAGTGTGTATCTGTAAAAACGGGAGCCGCCGCTACTCTTCCGAGGCGGCAACCTCCGCAAACACCCGCTCCAGATGGGATGCTTCAAATTTCTGCGATAGCAGGCTCACCGCCGGCACCACCGCCAGCGGAATCAGCATCGCCACCGAGCTGACCAGCGGCGCCAGGCTTTCGTCCTTAAAGATGACGCTCCCCAGGATGGAGATGACGACTCCGGAGATTAAGCCGGTCCAGGCTCCGGATTTGGTGGTTCCTTTCCAATAAATGCCGTAAAGATAGGGCGCCAGAAACGCGCCGGCGATCGTTCCCCAGGACAGGCTCATCAATTTGATGATGAAATCGAATTTGTAGACCGCAATGATGATGGAACAGATAATGAAGAGTCCGCAAAACAGGCGGAGATACTGGACGGCCTTCTCCTTGTCGAGGTTGGGCCGGAAAACGCCCTGGATGAGGTCGATGGTAATCGCCGAACTGGAAACCAGGATCAGCGAGGACAGCGTAGACATGGAAGCCGACAACACCAGCAGCAGAATGACGATGAGCAGGAATTCCGGCAAAGTATTATTCAGCAGTATCGGGATAATAGCATTAAAAGCGATCTTTCCGCCTTCCATCGGCACGGTTTGAGGGGTGAAGAAGAGCTGGGCGGTGGAACCGACCAGATAGGCGGCGCCGGCGATGATCAGCGCAAATAGGGACGCCACAGTAGTAGCGGTCCGGATCACTTGCTCATTCTTGATGGCGTAAAATTTCTGGATCATCTGCGGCATGCCCCACGTCCCGACGCTCGTCAAAATGACCAGCCCCAGCAGGCTCAGCCAATTCTCCGGCACGGCCCGGGTCAAGGACGGATTGACCGCCGCCAGGTGCGGCAGCCAGCCGCCAAGTCCGCCGACTTGCGGCTGGCTGAAGACGAACCAAACCATTAGCGTCGCGCCGAACAACATGATGATCCCCTGAATGAAATCGGTCAGCGCGACTGCGAAATAACCTCCCAGAACCAAATAAACGCCGGTTAAAACGATCATGACCACCAAGGAAGTCTGGTAGGGAATTTTCAGAACGTTTTCAAATAAAAAGCCTAAGCCGGTGAAGACCGAGCCGCAGTAGGGAATCAAAAACAAAAAAATCAGCGCGGCGGCGACGATCTTCAAGCCTCGGGACTGATAACGGGCTTCCAAAAATTCGGGCATGGTCATGACGCCCAGTTTGACGGTGATAGCCCGGGTCCGGCGGGCTAAGACCTTCCAAGCCAGCCAGCTGCCGACGAAAGCATTCCCCATAGCGATCCATAACGGCGAGATGCCGAAACCCCAACCTAATTTTCCCGCATACCCGATGAACATGACTGCCGAAAAATAGGTCGTACCATAAGCAAACGCCGAAATCCAAGGTCCCACCGTTCTTCCGCCCAGGAAGAAATCAGCAGTCGTTTGGGTCCGGCGCATCGAATACAATCCTACACCTACCATCAGCACCACAAAAGCAACAATCGCCAACCAACGGAATGACAATAATTCCACGGTTCATCCATCCTCCCATGATACAATTTCCTTTGCTTTATCAATTGAAATAAATGCGGTCCTTTTACCCTTTTCCCTCCACGTTGCAAGGAAAATTGGGACCACAATTTATTTCAATTATCCTACCCGTTCTGCCAGACTACTCCCGAATCCAATCCTACGGAAATTTTATTTCGACATGAAATCCCGTTTTTCCTCCCATCTTTTCACTGTACTTTACCCCACCCAAAAACGCGCCTCAGCCGGCATTTTCAAAACGGCTGATACTCCTCGTCGAAAGGGGGCATACTAATGTAAATATTAGGAGGAAGTGCTGGTGCATGATTTCAAAAGAACAGCAAGTCATGGGGATCTTCAATAGCATCGCTCCCCGCTATGATCTGGTCAATACCATCGTCAGCTTCGGATGGCACCATTTTTGGCGCAGGTTCGCCGTGGCCCAGGCTCACCTGCGGAGTGGCGATTCCGTCTTGGATCTGTGTTGCGGAACCGGAGCGCTCACCGCCGCCGCAGCCAAGAAAGTGGCGCCTTTCGGTCAAGTGGTCGGACTGGATTTCTCCGAAAAGATGCTTGAGGTTGCGCGGCGCAGAGTGCACAGTTTCCGGTTCCGCGACAATATCCGGTTTATTCGGGGAAACGCTTTGGATTTGCCTTTTCCGGATAATCGCTTCGATTGCGTCACGGTCGCTTACGGGTTGCGCAACGTTACCGATCCTGCCCGGGTCCTGAAGGAAGCCAGACGGGTTCTCAAACCAACCGGTACCGTGGTCTCGCTGGATCTTGGTAAACCCTCGGCACCGGTTTTCAAAAACATCTATTATTTTTACTTGAACCATTGGATTCCCCTGACCGGAGGCGTTTTCACCAAAAGCCCCACTTCCTACCGTTATTTACACGACTCCATCCTGGAATTCCCCCATCAAAAGGAAATTTCCACTCTCTACCGGCGGCTTGGCTTTAAAAATATTCAATGCTCCGAATTGACCTGGGGAATCGCAATGGTGCATACGGCTCAAAAATAATCGGCCGGAGCAAAAAGTTGCAGCGCAATAAAAAAAAGCAGGGTTGGAAAGCCCTGCTTTATCCTAAGTACCGTTCACATCGCCTATCTTCTTGCTGGTCCGGTTGGTCCCGGTCCGGCTGTCTCTCGTTTTAAAGCGTTGCGCAGGTTGGATAAATCTCTCATTACCGCCGGCCTGTTCCGGGTTTTAACGTCCGCCTGAAGCTTCACATAAATCGTATTAAAACTCGCTATCTCTCGGATTGATTTTGCCCGTGATCGTGTGGGCCGAAAACGGGTCATGTCCGTGCCAAGCGCATTCGTTTCTCGATTGGCTGCCGCCCATCTCCCGTTTCGTACTTCCCTCTCAACCCTATCAATCCTATCGCGAAGCTGCTTTTCGGTGATGCCCGTAATCCTGGGGGTCTGGTTCGGAGCAGGTGATTGCTGCGGAGCTCTCATCCGCGGTCGAACCGGAGCCGGCCTAGTCTTATTGGTGTTGAACCAATCACACCCGGTGAACGTGAGACTAAAACCTACTAACAGTACTGCTAATAAGCGTTTAGGAAAGCGCACCTTATTTCACCTCCTCTATGCTATTTAGCATACCTAAGCAGCTTATTTTTAGTCCCGCTTCAACCGCCAATTTATTGGAAAGATTGGCATCCTATGCCGAGAAACCTTTTTTATGACTTTGAACACAGAAAATGTGATAGCCGGCGTGAATATGATAAGGTAGCACACCTACGAGAGGAAGCGTGTAACCATGGAAACCTTTTATTGGCAACGGAAACTTTCACCGCTTCTAAAAACAATGGATGAGAACCAAAAACCGGCAGCTCATTCGTTAATTGTTGAAATCGCAGGCAGAAGAGTGGATCAAATCGGAAATATCGTCTCCGCTTATCACGGGCGGATACAGGGAGAATTATCGTTATTTCCGGCCCTCATTGTCGAACTCCCCGGGAGCGGTATTGAGGAATTGGCCCGTTATTATTGGGTTCATAAAATATGGCGTAACTTGCAAGCCTATGCCCTGCTGGACGTCGCTGTTCCAACCGTAGGGGCCAGTAAGGTTCAACAAATGGGCTATACCGGCAATGGGGTCGTTGTAGCGGTCATCGACACTGGAATCGCTCCCCATCCGGACTTGGTGGCCGATGAAAATCGGATCCTTGCCTGGAATGATTTGGTGGGAGAGAAAAGCGAGCCGTATGATGACAATGGGCACGGCACTCATGTGGCGGGAATTATCGCGGGGAATGGCCATTCTTCCAAAGGCCGGTATGTCGGGATGGCGCCTGAGGCTCGTCTGGTGGGTGTCAAGGTGTTGGATGGCGAAGGTTCGGGGGCGCTTTCCAATGTCGTGGCAGGGATTGAATGGTGTCTGAAGAACAAGAGGCAACTCAATGTGAAAGTAATTAACCTTTCCTTGGGGACTACCGCTCAAGAATCCTATCGAACCGATCCGCTGTGCCGGGCGGTTGCCGCCGCATGGCGGTCCGGGGTGGTCGTTTGTGCCGCGGCGGGCAACACGGGCCCAGACCCCCGCAGTATTAACTCACCGGGAATCAGTCCAGCGGTAATTACCGTCGGTAATATCGATGACCGGAATACTCTTGATCCCAAAGATGATCGATTAAACCAAACTTCCAGCGGCGGACCGACCATCGATGATCTACCCAAGCCGGACCTGGTTGCTCCCGGTACAGAAATTACGTCCCTTTCCAATCGCGGCGGATATCGGGCCTTAACCGGCACATCCATGGCTGCTCCAATGGTTGCAGGCGCGGTTGCTCAGATTCTGCAAAAATACCCCCAATGGAGTCCCGAAAGGATTAAGCAAGTTTTGCGAAAAAATGCCCGCAACAAAGGTCTGGGACCTAATTTGCAGGGAGCGGGCGAATTGAATGTCGCCAATCTGTTTGAGGAACAAAGAAGCACCGTATCTGTGACGAGCCGCAATTCTTTTCAAAAAGCCATCACTTACCAAATCCTGAAAATGCTGATTTCGAAAATGAGCCCGGGCTTCACTGAGATCCCTAGATGGCTGGATAGAAAAACCGAAGGCTTTGTCATCAATGTTTTAGACTCTCTGTTCTAGAAGCGTTGTGATAAACCCTGTCCGAAGGCCAGGGTGAACACAAAAGCTCAGAGAAGCAAGTGATAAAGTCGATTTTTAATCCTTTATAAAGAGTGATTTCCGAATTTGAGGACTTTATCACATGGCTTCTAGATATCAAGATTCGGCGGAATTAAATTCAAATAAAAAATAAGACTGTTTGCCCAATCGCGGCGACAGTCTTATTTATTGCGCGCAGAATTATGTCCCGTCTAAAAAGGATTGGCTGTATTTCAAGATGCCTCGGGAAATGGCGAATGCTAATCGGGATCGGTGCAATTCATTCTGCAGCAACAGCGCCTCTTGACTGTTGGATAAAAACCCTACTTCCACAATGACTCCGGTAATGCCTTCCTGGCGAATCATCAAGTACTTTCCGGGAGCTTCCTTGCGCTGCCGAATTTGAACCCGGTTCAGTTCTTGCTGAATCAGGGATGCTAGATTCTTGCTTTCCGGCTGGAGTGCATTATAAAAAACCTTCGCGCCCATTTCCCGAACGTCGCGCGACCAGTCACAATGAATGCTCACTAAAAAGAGGCAATTTTCTTCCCGGGCCCGACGGATTCGTTCCAGGAGATCACGGCGATGCCGCCCCGGCTGTCCGGTGAAGGGCGCAAGCGCAATATCGCCTTTTCTACTCATCAACACTTGCATCCCGCAAGATTGGAGCTGGTGATCTACCAGTTTCCCCACTGCCAAATTGATATCTTTTTCGAGATTGCCCCACTGATCCCGGGTCCCGCCATCCACTCCGCCGTGCCCCGGGTCAAGTAATATCACTAACTCTCCGACCCTGGATAAAGTTTCTTCGTAAAAAATGTTAACCAGTCCATACCCTACGATGCCAATGACGAACAACAGGCATGCCACGATCCCAATCCGGAGCTGACGGCGCGAAATGTAAATGAACTCCATCTAGAACTGCCCTCTTTCCGCTTCCAATCATCAGAAGCCTGGCAGTTCATCCTATGCGCCCCATGCTTTATTCATGAAAACAGCCGTCAATCCTCCTGTAGGTTTCCTGAAACTTTATTTGGGATCGATCAAAATCTCAACCACGCTAGGGCCACTGTTACCCAGGGCAAAATCCAACGCACTCTCTATCTCTGCTTCGTTCCGGCAATGGAATGCCGTGGCGCCCAATGAACGGCCGAATTCCGCTGCATCCAAGGGTGTTTCAAACAAGCCGCCACCCTCATTTTGTATCCTATTGATCTTTCCGTGACGAAGCACTATGTAGATAACGGAGAGTTGATTACAAACAGCGGTGGAAATCTCGGTTCCATGCATCATGAGACAACTGTTTCCGGTAAAGCAAACAACTTTGCGGGCAGGTTGCGCCAATTGATAGCCGATTGCCATTCCGATGGCATGTCCTTTGGCTCCGAAATCGTCATCATAAAGAAAGGTGCCTGATTGGTAAATGTCAAAATAATTTATCGCATCCAATGAATGATGCCCTTCATCACTAAGGACTACCGCATCACCGGGCAGTTTTTTTCTGAGCACCCGCATGGTTTGAGCCCCCGAAATATACTCTGTAAAACTTGCAGTCTCCGTAGCCGCGGCTGCAAGGGATACATTGACAGAAAACGCCTTCCCGGAGCATGTTGGCAGCCTTTCCAACAGTCTTTGCAGATTCTGCTGCAAATTCCCGTTTACGACAATGGCAGGAACAGGCGAATTTCCTCCATATGCCATGTCGCAATCGAATTGAATTATCTGTTCCGGATATAATGGGGGTGAAAAATCGGTTAACGCCGTATCGGACAGTTTCGTCCCGATCATTAGCATAAGATCGGTTCCACTACGCAGGTAATCATAAGCATTTGTACCAGCGCCCAATCCAAAAACGCCTAAGGAAAGCGGATGATCAGTTGGAAAGCTTCCCTTGCCTCCCGGGGTTGTCATAACCGGAATCTGCCGTTTCTCTGCAAGCTCTCTCACCACTCCATATGCGCTGGCAGTATGAACCCCTTTTCCTAACATCAATACGGGAGATTGGGCACTTTCGAGCAGCGGCAAAATGCGATCGAGCTCAGTCGATATGGCCACGGAACAGGATGGAAATTCCAACTCAAACTCTTGAACCTGTTCCGTCAGGACATCGGCCGGAATTCCGAGATGGACAGGTCCCTTAACAATACCGAATGCTGTCTCCAAAGCATGTTGGAAGTAGAGTTGAAACAAAGCGCCTCGTTCCACTCGAGCGCTCATCAGAGTCACCGGCTCAAACAACTTTACGAGATCGGTCCCGAATAAACTGGAATCCTGTCCCAAAGCCCGTCCGGTATTCTTCATTGAAGGGTGGCCGGTGATAAACAAGACCGGCAAATGATCGGCTTTGGCCTGCGCTGCCGCAGTCAACATATTAGTGCCGCCCGGTCCAGAGGTCCCCAACGCAACTCCTAGATTTTCACTCCCCAGCGAAAATCCCGCCGCCGCAAACCCCGCTCCAGCCTCATGCCGGCATAAGACGTAGCGAACCTCATGCCGCTCCGTCTCCAACACCAACGGTGAAATCGCTTTACCGGGAATTCCAAAAACGTGAGATATTCCGAAGGCTTTCAAATTTTGAACCAAAACGGTGGCAACTGATTTCATCGATTGAATTCCCCTTTTAATTTTCTTGAAAAATCCACTAAAAAAACGGCGAAAACCAATCATTGGGATAGAGTTGTCAAACCGCCATCACCCTTTGTTATCCATTTTATCTTTATTTTACCATAAAATTTGTTGTTTTTTTCCTTATAATTACAAAAATTTTTTTATCAGCAATCCTATCAATCAAATAGCTGGCGAAACGTGTTCCATAATAAAAAAAACGACCTCAATAGGTCGCTGTCATCATCAACAAGTCAATGGGTAGGTCAATTGGTTTCCTCAATAAGGGCCTCCAGTCGTCCGATACGGCTGGCTAAATCCGGATGGCCCATCAACCAACGAATAATCCCCAACCGCTGCGGGCTCCCATTGCAGGCAAAAACTCGATTTAACGCTAAAATCATCGGTGTCGGGCCGCCTAAAAATTTTGCGGCTTGACGGTCGGCGTCAAATTCTTGAGCACGGGCAATCGCCTTAAAACAAATGTATCCCAGGATCCCGATGCCAAGATAAGCAGTCCAGTGAAGACCCGGGTAATTCTCGATCAGCATTGAGGCTAGATAGATCAATACTGCCAGGATCAGCACCCTAATCTCTAAATGGTGCCGTTTAAAATGTGCACATTCATGGGCAATAATCATTCGCAAATCTTGCGGACTGGTGTTTTCTAAAATCGAATCGGTTAAGAAGATACTGCGAAGAAATATCCCCGTCGCAAACGCATTGGCCACCCGTTCCAAATGCCAAACTCGTACCGAACGAATATGGATTTTAAAACGGCCGGCTACCTCATGGACCAGTCTTGTTAATTCAGGGCTGGCAGTACTCATCTTTAAACGCCGGATTCCAAGTACCGCTAATTGTAAAAATAGCATCACGGCTAGCAAGGTAACCTGGATGACGAATTGTTCCGTAAAAGAAAGGTTATTGGGGAGCAAAGGCAAATAGAAATAATTGATTCGCAAGAATATTAAAATATTTAACAAAAAAAGCCAAAAGTAGCTATACTGGATCAAATACGATCCAAATTGACCGTTCAAACCCCGGAAAAAACGATCATTCCAATACGACAGCCATAAGAAAAACATCACGAAACCCATCATCAGCAACAAATTTAGTAAATCCTCAGCGATCAACGCCTCTGGAATTGGAATAGCTTGAAGGATCCGGACCCATAACGGATGCTTTAAAACGAGAATCAGATATCCAATAATCAGTCCACCATGGAGTGTTCGAAATATAAAAACGGAACGCCATCTTCTTTCGGGGTAATCCATTCTCCTTTTGAACATGACGGTCTGGAAGAACCATAACGCCAAAGCAGCGACAAGTATATAGATTACTCTCACCCAAACAAGTTGTTGGATGATCTCCATGGATTCACCACCCGCTAATTCAGTGGATGCCTACAAGCCAAACACCAAATTCCGCCTAGTATAATATGTCGAGGCTAAACTGATCATGCTCGTTCATTAGCGCTTTGGACTGTGTTCTTCATTAGCATGGCGATGGTCATCGGACCGACTCCGCCAGGAACCGGAGTAATCCAACCCGCGACGGAACAAGCGGACTCAAAATGGACATCCCCGACCAGTTTTCCGTCGGGTTTACGGTTCATTCCCACATCAATCACAATCGCCCCAGGCTTAATCATTTCGCCGGTAATCATTTCAGGCCGACCCACCGCGGCAATCAATACATCTGCTCTGCGGCATACCTCGGCTAAATTCTCGGTTTTGGAATGACAAATCGTAACCGTTCCGTTTTCCCGCAACAATAGGATGGCCTGTGGTTTTCCCACAATATTGCTACGGCCGATTACCACGCATTCCTTACCGCTCAGTGAAATTCCGGTGGTTTTGATCAATTCCATGACTCCGGCTGGAGTACACGGCGGAAATCCAGGTAAGCCAATCATCAGTTTGCCGACACTCATGGGATGGAAACCGTCCACGTCTTTAGCAGGATCAATCGTCTCGATGACAAGTTGCTCATCCAAATGATCCGGCAACGGAAGCTGCACTAAGATTCCGTGAATTCGAGGATTTCGATTCAAATCCCTGATTAGATCGAGCAATTGGTCTTGGCGAATTGTCGCCGGAAGCGCATGTTCCTCTGAATAGATGCCCAATTCGGAGCAGGCCTTCTTTTTCATATTCACATAAACCCGGGAAGCAGAGTTATCTCCGACTATGACCACAGCGAGGCCTGGTTGTTTTCCTTGTTCGGCCAGTCCTAGAACTTTCGGCCGCAGCTCTTCCTTTATTCTCTTTGCAATTGACTTACCATCAATAATAAAAGCCGACATAATTGCCTCCTCCTATATATCCAGTCTTCCCTCACGAAACGCCGTAATATAATTCATCGCATACTCATCTTTACCCAGCAATAATTCGGAAGCATGCACGAGAGAAGTCAAACGCTTGTCGGTAGGATCGAGAATAGCGGAATCGAGACCGGAAAGCATTGCCATCACCAAAAAAGTATGATTCACTATTTTTCGGGCTGGCAACCCGTAGGAAATATTGGATAGACCGCAGACCGTGTGCAGTCCGGGATATTCTTGAGTCATTTTCCCGATCGTTTGGAAAACGATCTGTCCATAATGATCCCCTGTACTTACCGGCCGGACCATCGGATCGAGAAAAATATCCTCCAAAGGTATCCCCACCTTCGTCAATTCGGTGATTAAACCGGAACCAATGGCACAACGCTCCTCGGCCGACTCCGGCATCCCTTCGTCGTTCATCGTCAGTGCGATAACCCGGGTTTTAAAATCCCGCACCAATGGGAGGATAGCGGAAAAGCGCTCTTTTTCGGCAGTTATTGAGTTGATAATCGGTTGGCCGTGGTGCACTTTTAAGGCGCGCTCCAAGGCCACTGGATTTGGGCTGTCGATAGAACATGGGGCATCCCCGGTTGCTGCTTGAACTGTCTGAACCAACCATTCCAAAAATTTCGGTTCTTCTTCTACCAGCGTCCCACAATTGACGTCAATATAGGTCGCGCCCGCCTCCAGCTGGCGACGGGCCTCTTCCGCAATAAACGCTTCATCCCGGGCAACCACCGCCGGGGCAATCGACTTCCGACTGGTATTGATCCGTTCTCCGATGATAAGCATGATATTCTCCCCCTTCACCCCTCAAAAATTCTGACATAGATGAAATAATTTCTTCACAAAGATTTGTATTCCCAAAGCCGGATGCAAATGAAAATCAAAACGGAATTTGTTTATCCTATTCCAGCGGTAATAAGTTGAAAAAATCCCCTCATTTTCCATCATAGCCGGCTTTATGAACATGATGCTTATAGAAATTAAATCCAACTTATATAGTTTTTTATTATACATTACCCGTACATTCTTTGGTAGTAATAATTTGGTCATTAAAACTTGGAATAATCTCCGAGCCGGGCTGAACGATTAGGAACCGTTCGGGATCCCAGGCTCCTTTCAGTAGATCCGTCAGCATCGTTAAATCGCTTGAAACTTCTCGATATTCCCAGCCCAAATGGGAGGCACAATTCTGAGTGTAAGCGCGATATGCTTTATTTTGTTCAACCCCGTCTGCTTGGGAAATGATTAAGGTCGCCTGGCAGTATCTCTCTTGCCAGTGGCTTTCGGATTCCAATAAAAATGAGAGATTTTCCTGGCCATAGCGTTGTAAAAATTTCTCGGATAACTGTTTTTCACGTTCGGGACCGGGTGGCAGCATCCGTTCGATCCAGCCGGAACTGTACCAATAATTCGCTGAGTTTTCGGCGAATAATTTCTGATGCCTTTCTTTTGACCCCAACAAAATTGTGATACAGTCATGAGCTCTCGGTACCACCAGCGGTATGCGACGGGCCCGCAACCCCACTGTCGCTTCGCTGCACAAGCCATAACCCAGTAGCAGCGCTTGGTAAGTTTCGCGGCAAAGTGGCGATTGACCTTCCAACTGAACATATTCTTCAACGGTGTCGATCTCTTTTTGCAGCAATTGCTGCAGTATTTTGGGACGTTCATGAAGGCCAGCGGGCAAAAACCGCAGATCGACCCGGGTCGGAGCGACAGACTGTCGTCCCGACCGGGCCGGATTCTGATGCACGGCTCGGCATACCTCTTTCATCAAAATACTACAGCCGATATAGCAGAAGTACGCCAATGCCATCTCTCCTTCATGAATCCTGGAAAAGTCCCAATTGTTCATTCCGCAACTTGAAGGTAGGTTTTACTTTATCCAGTAGAGCCTCGGGAATCATCCTCAGAAATCTTGAGACTTCCACCGGCGTGAACTCGCCGGCATGGTTACGATATTTGCAATTCACAAAGTACAATTGTTGTTGCGCCCTAGTAACTCCGACGTAAAATAATCGTTGCTCTTCGGCCAGCAATTCCGGATCAGTTTTTTCGCCATAGGGTAATAATCCTTCTTCCACTCCAACGATGAAAACAACCGGAAATTCCAATCCCTTGGAAGCATGAAGCGTGGAGAGGGTAATTGTTTCGGTACCAATGATCCGTTGGCTTTTTCGGCTGATATCCCCATCATTAGCGAACGACAGATATTCGAGGAATTCAGCGACCTTGGGCCGTTCTTCGATGATCCGCAATAATTGTTCGAATTCGGGCGCGCTCTGATAACCCATCCGCTCCATCCAATCCTGCAATAAGGTAGGACCATCTTGTTCCGATATGATTACTTCATAGTAAGTAGATACATCAAGCAATGTAGCGATCTTCTCCAGGAGGGGAGTTTCCCATCGCGTTTTGGCCATGAATTCAATCCAATTTTGAGACCGGCTCTCCCCCTCCTTATCAGTCATCTGATGAAGGATCTGAGCAATCTCACTACCCGAAAAACTCCAACGCGCCTGCATCAGGACCTTTCGAAGCAGAAAAAGATCGGTCGGATCCAGCATTAGCCTGAGAAAATCGAGGAATTCGGTGACTGCCGGCGCCTCAAAGGTACTTTGCTGCCCCACCACCCGGTAGGGTAACCCCTGACCTGCCAGCATTTGCTCCAGAGCGTCCGCCTGTCGGCCGGTGCGAAATAGGATCGCAATGTCACCCAGTCCGAACACGTGCTCCCCGGTTCTACGCAGTCCGCGGCCGGAATCATGCGCCGAAAGCATGGTCGACCCGCCCAGAAGCCGGATGATCTCCGCCACTACCGTTTTGGCCGCTTCCTTTTCGGTATTAGTCTCTAGCCAGACCAGCTTTGCTTCATTTTGAAGGTCGCTTTCGTCAATTTTCTGCCGATAAGACGACTCGATCAGGCTATTGGCCGCCGTTATTACTGCCGGGATCGAGCGGAAATTGCGGCTCAGCATCCGCTGTTCCAGTTGAGGCCGGTCATTTTGTAAGTTTTTAAAAAACTCCGGGCTCGCTCCCCGAAACCCGTAAATTGCCTGATTGGGGTCGCCTATTGCCAGGAAACTGTCGCTTTCCCGGCTCCAAACCTGGATGAGACGGTACTGCATCGCATTTAAATCTTGAAACTCGTCGATCAGCAGATGCCGAAAACGCGTATTGAAAGGCTTCAGCCATTCCGGTTCGGTTTCCCAGAGTTCAATGGTTTTTAAAATAATATCGTCAAAATCAACCCGCTGATATAGATCGAGCTGTTCCTGGAACGCCTCATAGATTTTTCGCCAAAGCTCAGGAAGTTGGCAATCTTTTTCCCAACGATATTTATTTTTAATTTTCGAAATCATCAGGAGTGCCTCACGAGGCGTCATCGAAATCCGGTTCCAGTGCAAAATCTCTTTGACGATATCCCGCGCCTCAAATTGATCGATGAGTTTATACCGAAATGATGTTGGGTCCTCATTGAGGATCTTCCATGCCAAGCTATGAAAGGTTCCCAAATTGACCCCATTGATATCCGACCGCTTCGCAAATAATTTCGTGAGCCTGGCCCGAATCTCAGCCGCGGCTTTATTGGTAAAAGTTACGCCCGTGATCTGGGCCGGATCGATCTGCTCCTCTTTTATTAAATAGGCGATCCTTTCAACCAGGGTTTTTGTTTTCCCCGTCCCGGGTCCGGCAATGATGATCATATTCTTCTTCCGGGAATGAACGATCTCTGCCTGTTCCGGGCTCAATTGACCAGGATTCAATTGGTTTTTTGGCTCTGCCCCGTTCGGATGCGTCTTTTTCGGCCTAGGAGCAGAAATCGGTAAAGCCTTCCGAGATTGTGTCACCGCTCGTTTCTCAAATAACGCCGCTTGACCCAGCAAAGCTTGACGGTCATCCTCGCGAAACACCGAAATCACGCCATATTCTCCATCATAACCGGGACGAATCTCTACGACCCCATCACGCAGGCGGCGGATTCCTTCCGTAATCAACGGACCAACGGTATGCGCCAGATCATTCAGCTCAATCTCTCGCAAAACCGTCAATTCGGGTCCAAATTGATGGAGCGCTTGAAAATAGACTTGCTCGACCTTGCGGGAGTTTGGACCGACGTTCAATGCTGAAGCTATCAATTCCTTTAGGGGGACCAATCTTTGAAATGGTCGGGTGGATGATGGCCGAAATCCTTCGGGACGATCCGACATCTGGGTAATTCGGTTGAGCACCCCGACCGTCACTCTTCTACCGCAACGAGGGCAAATTCCCTCATAAGCGATAGTTTCCTCCGGTTTCCAGCACACCTCGCAATTCCGGTGCCCATCGTAATGGTACTTTCCTTCTTCCGGAAAGAACTCCAAAGTCCCTAAGAAATCCTTTGAAGATTCGTCATACAGCGCATTTTTTAATCCTTGATAAGAAAAATCGGCTGCGAAAATATTCGCTTCTCTCGCTAAGTTTCTGGGATTATGAGCATCCGAATTGGAAATCAATTTAAACCGATCTAAAGCCGACCAGCGCCAATTCATTGCGGGATCAGAAGAGAGGCCGGTCTCCAAGGCAGCAATATGCTGAGTCAGATCGGCATAGCATTCGTAAATATCGTCGAATCCCGAATTGGAACCGAATACTGAAAAATGGGGTGTCCAGATATGGGCCGGAACCAACATTCCTTCGGGTGCATTCTCCAAAAGCAGCTGAAACAGATCGTAGCTATCGATGCCCAGTATTGGACGTCCATCCGAACGGATATTCATTCCCAAGTCTTCGAGCGCCGCGCTGAACCGGTCGGCATCTTCCAATGACGGAAGAATGATGAGATGATGGACCTTTCGGACTCGGCCATTTTTTTTATAAATCGTACTAAGCTCTCCGGTAACGACAAATCGGGCCTCCGACTGGTTTGGAACTTCGGGAGCGGGAGCCTCTTTCAGCTGATAAAATCCCGGTTCCGCGGGAATAAGTTGTTCACGAAGCTCCTGCCGCCAGCCAGGATGAGTAAAATCACCGGTGCCAACCAGGGAAACACCTTTTAATCCGGCCCATCGATATAAATTTAAAGGGTTGCAATCCTTGCTGGTCGCCATCGAAAAACGCGAATGAATATGTAAATCAGCAATCCACGACATTCAAATCACCCCAACCATCCATCAATGCCGCAATCAGTTATTTGAACCTCAATGAATTGCGACATAGCTTTTTGATTCATAAGATGAAAAACATCCCGCCATTTTCGGATGGGGAAAGCTAATTCCAAGTTTTTCATCTTATTCTAACCATTTAAATTTCCACAAGAATCAGCCGTTGCCCTGCCGGGCAAAGAAATAAATGGTTTAACATTTACCTAAAAATATACTTCCTTTCAAGAAGTCAATTGGATAGACTAAAAAAAGAGACTGGATAGTCTCTTTTTAAGTTATAAATTGGCTCCCCGAGTTGGATTCGAACCAACAACCACCCGGTTAACAGCCGGGTGCTCTACCGTTGAGCTATCGAGGAGTGAGCGAACAATATTCGATTTAATAAATTGGCTCCCCGAGTTGGATTCGAACCAACAACCACCCGGTTAACAGCCGGGTGCTCTACCGTTGAGCTATCGAGGAGTGAGCGACTGATTCAGTCGACGTTTAATATAATAGCATAGATATCTTACCGAAGTCAACCCTATTTTATCAGGTTTTTTGTGGCATTCTTGCCATTTGGGATAGATTTAAAAATGTTTCGAATTCGTATTCTTCAATGAAGAACCTCCGTTATTTTCGGAGGTTCTTCATTGAAAGTTTGAAAAAATCGCTCCTGGCGAAGACCTACTCTCCCGGCCGGTTACCCGACAAGTACCATTGGCGCAGAGGGGCTTAACTGCTGTGTTCGGGA